>VGRB01000068.1 GCA_016875475.1 Deltaproteobacteria bacterium | reverse complement strand
GGGCGTCGCAATCGGCCCGACCAGCATCACGTCCGCACCCATCGAGCACACGCCCGCCTCGAGCGCGGTCTCGAACATGTAGCCGGAAAGCCTGGTGTCCTTGCCGATCAGGATGCGCGTGCGCCCCCTGCGACCGCGGAACACCGCGGCCACCGCGCGGCCGAGCGCGAGCGCGACCTCCGGCACCATCGGAGGTACGTTCGCGACTCCGCGGACGCCGTCCGTGCCGAAGAGCTTGCGGGTATCGTCTGCCATGGATCCTCCCGGGTGCGGTCGCGTCACCTGCCCTTGGACGGCCCCCTGCGTTCCTGCTCCGGCGACGCGAGGAACAGCGTGACGGTGCGCGGCGCAAGCGTGCAGTCCACGCCGCCGGGGCGGTCGCAGTTCGGCCGGACCCCGTCGTGCTTGAACAGCCGGACGTCGTAGTCCAGCGCGTCGACATAGACCTCGAGCGGCGCCTGCTTCCCCTTCACCTTCAGCAGCACCGGCTTCGGCCCCGCGAGCGTGACCGACACGGACGGCGGCTCCACGTGGCACGTCACGTCCTCGGGGCAGTTCTTGACCGCCACCTCGGTCGGGCTGTCCAGCGTGATGCGGCCCTTCCGCGCGATCACGCGCACCTCGACGGCGACGCGGTCGTCATCCACGAAGAGATACGGCAGGTTCGGCTTCTGGACCTGCACCTCGATGCGCGCGTCCCGGTCCAGCTTCGACAGGTCGATGGGATACGTCGCCAGCTCGCGCACGTCGGCCACGCTCGACTTCGCGCCCCAGACGCGGACCTCGCCGGGGGTCACGCGCGTCGCGTCGCGCGGGATGTCGTAGCCGTCCTGGACCTCCCCGACGAACACCGGCTTGACCGGCACGAACCGCTCGACCTTCGCCTCGGTCCGCACCGCGAACTCGGACGGATAGACCGACTGGATGGACAGGCCGGACACGCCCAGGAGCTGGCGCAGGCGCTCGCGATCGAACACGTAGACCGTCTCGTCGGTGAAGCCGCGCAGGTCCACCAGGTACGGGTTCGCCTTGCGCTCCAGCGCCCGCGCCAGCTTGGACCAGCGGTCGCGCACCCGGACGCGCAGCACGCGCGGCAGCTCGCCCACGAACACCTCGCGCTCCGAGATGTTCGAGAGCACCACCGGGACCTCGATGTCGACCTCCTTGCCCTTGTCCTCGCGGACCAGCGCGAACAGCGCCGTGGCGATCGCGATCGACGCGATCTTCAGGCCGAGGTTGTCGAGCAGGACGCGCCGCCAGAGCGGACGGCGCTTAGCCATCATGCGCGTGCGCGTGACGTCGCGCCGGCGATCCTGCCCGCCCCTCTCGTCAGCCATCGGTCTCCTTCGCGTGCGGCCCGAAGAGCTGCATCAGCTCCTCGCGCAGCGAGTTCGCGTCCAGGCCGCGCCGCAGCTCGGAGTGGATCGCGAGCGAGATGAGGCCGGTCTCCTCGGACACGACGATCACCACCGCGTCGGTGCCCTCGGTCAGGCCGATCGCGGCCCGGTGCCGCGTGCCGAGCGACTTGTCCACCTTCGGGCTGTCCGTGAGCGGCAGGAAGCAGCCCGCGTGGCTGATCCGCCCCTGGCGCACGATGACCGCGCCGTCGTGCAGCGGGTTCTCGTGCGACGGGATGAACACCGCGAACAGCGCGTCCGACGTGACCTTCATGTCGAGCGGGATCGCGTCCTCCATGAAGGCGGACAGGTCCGCGTTGCGCTCGATCACGATCAACGCGCCGATGTGCTTGGACGCGAGGCGCGTCACGCCGCGGATGATCTCGTCGTACAGGCTCGGGCCGCGGCGGCGCGAGCTGGCCAGGAACAGCGGGTTCTTGCCCATCTCGGACAGCGCGCGGCGGATGTCCGGCTGGAACAGGATGATCAGGATCACGATGAACGAGCTGACGAACTTGTCGAGCACCCAGTTCATCGTCTGGAGGTTGAGGTAGTCCTCCTGCGACACGAAGAAGAGCGCGAGCACGATGACCACGCCGACCAGCATCTGCAGGGCGCGGGTGCCGCGCATCAGGAGCATCGCGCGGTACACGAGGAAATAGACCAGCGCGATGTCCACGATGGTCGTGGCCACGTCGAGATGGGGGATGCTGGACAGGAAGTCGTGGATCGCGCTCACGTCCCCCCTCCCGCCGCCATGCCCCCCGTCGCGATCGCGTGGGCGACCCGGACCACGTCGCGCATCTCCGCGACGTCGTGGACCCGCAGCACGCGCGCGCCGCGCACCACCGCCGCCGCGACCGCGGCCGCGGTCCCGAACAGCCGCCCCGCCGGGTCCGGCCGGTCGAGCACCCGGCCGATGAACGACTTGCGCGACGCGCCCACCACGACCGGCCGCCCGGTGCGGACCAGCACGTCGAGGTCGCGGAGGATCGCGAGGCTCTGGCCCGCGGTCTTCGCGAACCCGATGCCCGGGTCCAGCAGGACGTGCCCGACCGGCAGGCCCGCGTCGAGCGCCGGCACCACGCCCGCCCACAGCTCCGCAAGCACGTCGGCCGCGAGGCAGCGGTAGTCCGCCCGGGTCGCCATGTCGCCCGGGTCGCCGCGCATGTGCATCGCGATCGCGAGCGGCTTGCAGCGCCCGAGCACGCGCGGCATCTCCGGGTCGTGCCGGAAGCCGGACACGTCGTTGACGAAGGCCGCGCCCGCGTCCACGGCCGCCTCCGCGACACCGGCGTGGCGCGTGTCGATCGAGATCGCCGCGCGGGTCCGCCCGGCGAGTGCCCGCACCACGGGCAGCACGCGGTCCAGCTCGACCTCGACCGGCACCGGCACCGCCCCGGGGCGCGTCGATTCGCCGCCCACGTCGATCACGTCCGCGCCGTGCTCCGCCATCGCGAGTCCCGCCTCGACCGCCGCGGCCGGGTCCGTGACGCGCCCGCCCTCGTAGAACGAGTCGGGCGTGACGTTCAGGATCCCCATGACCAGGGGAGGCCGCGCCGGGTCCGAGAGGGCCGGCAGGAGCGACGCGATCTGTCCGCGAGCTTCGGACATGGCGAGCCATGATAACCCGGCGGCGCGCGGATGGAAAAGCCCGCGCCCGAGCGCGATCCCGAGCCCGAGCCCGCCCGTCACGCGCGACGCGGTCGTCCCCTCGCCACGAACCACAGGGTGCCTGCGGCGCCGAACCCGAACGCGGCCAGGAAGTTGGCCTCCGGGGCGAGGTCCCACAGGAACGCACCCCCGAACGCCGCCGCCGAGACCACGGTGTCGCGGATCAGGTAGTACAGCCCGAACGTCGCGGCCTTCCGGCCCTCGGGGGCGAGGTCCATGATCAGCGCCTTGCGGGTCGGCTCGCCGAACTCCTTCATGCCCCGGACCGCGAACGCGCCAACGAGCGGCCAGAACGAGCGGCTGGCCCAGAGCACCAGCGGGAAGAGCGTGAAGAACACGAAGGTCGCCGCCACGAACGGCTCCTTGCGGCCGCGGTCGGCGAGCCACGCGACCGGGATGTAGACCAGCACCGCCGTCGCCATCTCGACCGCCGTCAGGACCCCGAACTCGAACGCGGACACCGGGGCCGCGACCTCCTTCATCGCCCAGACGACCACGAACGCGTACGGGATCTGCTCGCAGAAGCGGATCAGGACGTCGGACACCAGCAGGCCGCGCAGCTCCGGCGGCATCGCGCGCAGCAGGCGCAGCGGGTTGCGCTCGGCGCCGCCCGCCGGCGGCGGCGTGTCCGGGACCGCGCGCTGCTGGAGCACGCACGCGGCCCCCGCCATGACGAACGCGGCCGCGAACGAGAGCCTCACGCCGTCGGTCTCGCCGTACGCGTCGATGAGCGCGCCGCCGATCAGCGGCCCCGCCGCCATCGGGATGCGGCGGACCAGCGAGTGCATCGTGACGCCCATCGTGCGCTTCGTCTTCGGGAGCGTCTCGCTCACGATGCTCATGGTCGCCGGGAGCGACACCGCGGACCACGACAGGAAGAAGAAGCAGCCGGCGATGACCGCCTCCCACCGGGGGAAGGCGATTACGATTGCGAAGCCCGCCATCGCGAGCAGGTTGAACACGAGCAGCGAGCGCCGCGCCCCCAGCCGGTCCGCGAGGTATCCCCCCGGGAACGAGTACAGGGCGCCGAGCAGGTTCTGGAGCCCGTTCAGCAGGCCGATCGCGAAGGTGCCGCCCCCCAGGGCCAGCAGGTAGATCGGGAGGAAGCGTTCCGCGATCCGCTCCCCCATGCCGACGAGGACGACGGCGCCGAGCAGGCCCGCGATCGACGCGCGCAGCCCGAGGAACGCGAGGACGCTGCGGTGGAGGCTCATCGGGCTTCGCCCCCGTCCGCGGCCCGGAGGGTGAACCAGAAGGTCGAGCCGCCGTCCGGCTCCGGCCGGGCGCCGATCGCGCCGCCCATGCCCGCGACGAGCATCCGGCTGACGGACAGGCCGATGCCGTTCCCGGAGTAGCGCTCGGGCGCGAGGCGCTCGAAGGGCTTGAAGAGCCGGTCGCGCTGCGCCGGGTCGAAGCCGATGCCGTTGTCGCGGACCGAGAACCTCCACATCCGCCCCTGCGGCTCGGCCGAGACGCGGACGACGGGCGGTGCGTCCGAGCGGAACTTCAACGCGTTGCCGACGAGGTTCTGCATGACCTGCGTGAGGCGCGACTCGTCGGCCATGACCGCCGGGAGCGGCCCGATCTCCAGGCGGGCGCCGGAATCGCGGATCTCCGCCGCGAGGAAGGATTCCACCCGCCTGGCGACCAGCGCCGCGTCGCACCGGACGAGCGGGACGTCCCGGCGGTCCGCGGTCACGAGCCGCGTCAGGTCGTCGAGCAGCCGCGCCATGTGCCGGACCCCGTCCTCCACGCGATCGAGGTGCTCGCGCGATCGGGTGTCGCCGCGCGCGCCCAGGTCCTCCTTCAGCATCGACGCGTACCCGCCGACGGCGGTCAGCGGCGAGCGCATGTCGTGCGCCGTGCCCCGCACGAACCCGGACAACTGCTCGTTCCTGGCGGACAGCTCCTCGACGGCGCGCTTCAGGGTCTGCTGGGCCCGCTCGCGCTCCGCGGCCTCGCGCTCGAGCCGCTCGTTCGTCTCGGCCAGGGCCGCGCGGCCGTCGCGGAGCGTCGTGCGCATCCGAAGCAGGATCCAGACGACCAGCACGAAGGTCGCGATGAAGATGGCCACGTTCATGGCCACCACGCGCCAATCCAGGAACAGCGCCTCGGCCTCGTCCCCGATGCGGAGGAGCGGCGAATAGCGCAGGGTCCCCCGCGCCTCCAGCAGGACGATTGCGACCAGGATCAGGGCGGTCGCGACGGCCAGCGCGATCGTGGTCCGCGGCGGGACGAACCAGGCGAGCACCACGATCGTCCCGAGGGCGACCGCGAGCATGTGGCTGCTCATGCTGCCGCCGAAGTGGAGCTGGACCCCCCACACCGCCATCAGCGCGACCCCGAACCCCGTCGTGGCCACGTGCAGCAGCCGTCTGGGTCGGGCCGTGCGAGGCGACAACGCCAGCGCGACCAGGTAGATCACGGCCGCCACGTCGAGGGCCGCGTTGAAGAAGAACGACGTCGCGAGCACGCCCGCGTCGATCACCGGCGGCAGGGGGATTGCGACGAGGGAGAACGCCTGAAGGAACGTGTAGATGGGGTGCACGAACAGGAACAGGCCCGCCGCGATCAACGCCCGCCGCCGCATGTCGACGAAGGGCTCGCCGTGCGTGGTTCGTTCGTCTTCGGCCATCCCGTGGACCCTGTCGAGCAACGGGACAATACCACATCGACAAGGGGGGCGGAGGACCTGTCACCCCCTCCGCACCTCGATCGTGGAGTGCACGACGTCGGGGAAGGCGGCGAGCCGGGCCCGGTAGTCGTCGGCGCCGCGGTCGCCGGCAGCCGACACGACCACCTCGGCCGCGAAGTGCCGCGGGCCGACGCGCCAGAGGTGGAGGTCGGTCACGCGGGTCCCGGGCTCGGACTCCAGCGCGGAGCGGATCGCGTCCCGGCGGTCCTGCGGGACCTCGGCATCGAGCAGGACCGCCGCGGTGTCCCGGAGCAGCCCGAGGGACCACTTCGCGATGACGACCGACCCCGCGACGCCCGTCAGCGGGTCGAGCCATGCCCAGCCCAGCAGCATGCCGCCGGCCAGCGCCGCGACGGCGAGCACCGACGTCATCGCGTCCGCGATCACGTGCAGGTACGCGCCGCGCAGGTTGTGGTCGTGGTGGTGCTCATCGTCGTCGTGCCCGTGGAGCAGCGCCGCGCACCCGAGGTTCACCGCGAGCCCGAGCACGGCGACCGTCATGGCCTCGCCGAACCGGATCCCGACCGGGCTGGCGAGGCGCACCGCGCTTTCAACGAAGACCAGGAGGGCGACCACGCCCAGCCCGACGGCGCTCGCGAACCCGCCGAGCGCCCCGACCTTGCCGGTGCCGAAGGTGAAGTCCGGGTCCGCCGCGTGCCGCCGGGCGTAGGCGTACGCGAAGACGGTGACGCCGAGCGCGGCGGCGTGCGTCCCCATGTGCCAGCCGTCCGCCAGCAGCGCCATCGAGCCGAACACCGTGCCCGCGACGACCTCGCCGGCCATCATCGCCGCGGTGATGCCGACGACCCATCTCGTCCGCCGCTCGCCGCGGCTCGTCTGGTCGGTCCCGAAGACGTGATCGTGCGGGGACACGTGCCCTCCCGGGGACCGGCCGACTGCCGGCTGGCTCCGGCGATTCTGCCGCGGTCCGTGCCCGGGTGTCCAGCGGGCCGGACCCGGATCGTCGGGCCTCCTTGCCGTTGGACGGCTCCCCCTGCACGGCTCTGCCGCGCGGGGGTGCCCCCAGGGCCGGCTTGTTTCGTGGATCTGGCGCGCTGCGCGCCGTCCTGCGTGAACCTGCCCTCGGACGGCCCGTTTCGCGCGCTCGTGTGTTCCCAGCGTGTCCCGCCGGACGCACGCGCAACCCCGGGGGCGGGGCCTCCGCGGAGGGGGTCCCGGCCCCGGGGCCGGCCTGCCTGTTCCACCAGACGTGACCTGCCATTCTCGTATTCATTCATTCGAGGCCAATGGCGAGGCTTTGTCAGTGGTATTTACTTGCTTTTGGGGCCGGAAGGATCTATTCATTCACCCGTGGGCCGTTCCTCCTCCAACGCGCTCCTGCGCGAGCGCCTGCTGTCGCTGCTGGCCCGCGTCGGGCCGGCCAGCGCGCCGCTGTTGACCCTCGAACTCGGGATCAGCCAGCCGACCTTGTCACGCCTCGTGGCGTCTCTCCGCGATCAAGTGCTCTCGTTCGGACGCGCCCGCTCCACGCGCTACGCCGTAGCCCGCGACGTCCAGGGTGTGCGCCAGCCCGTCCCGCTCTACGAGGCACGCCCGGCATGGGAGAAGCTGCGCCGGGTCGGCGAGCTGCGCGCCATCGGGTCTCGCGGGTTCCACGTCACGTACAGTGGCGCCGGCGGCCGGTTCTTCGAGGACCTGCCGTGGTTCCTCCAGAGCGCCCGGCCGTCCGGCTTCCTGGGTCGCCTCATCCCGCGGCGGCACCCGGAACTCGGCCTGCCGTCCGACGTGCGCCAGTGGTCGGGGGACCACGCGCTGCGCTTCGCGTCCCGCATGGGGTGGGACCTGCCGGGGGCGTTCATCGTCGGCGACGAGGCATGCTCCCGCTTCCTGGAGGAGGTCGAGCGGCCCTCGAACGTGGTGGACGCAGCCGCGCGCCGCAGGCGGTATCCGGCCATTGCCGGGGACCTCCTGTCGTTCGGCAGCGCCGGCTCGTCGGCGGCCGGCGAGCAGCCGAAGTTCCTGGCCACGCGACGTACGCGGGATCGCCTGACCCCGGTGCTGGTCAAGTTCTCGCCGCCGACGGACGAGTCGGTGGGGCGGCGCGTCGCCGATCTGCTGGTCGCGGAGCACGTGGCGCTCTCGGTCGTGGCCGGGCACGGCATCGACGCTCCGACAGCGTCCATCCTGTCGGCCGGGGGCCGGGTCTTCCTGGAGGTCGAGCGGTTCGACCGCGACGGCGTCGGTCACCGCACCGGCCAGGCGGCCCTGGAGTTCCTGGACGCCGAGTTCGCGGGCACGGACATGACGAGTTGGACCGCATCGGTGGAAACCCTCGCGGCCAGGGGCATCGTCCCGACCGAGGCGGTCTCGCGGGTGCGTTGGCTCGAGACGTTCGGCCGGCTGATCGGGAACACCGACCTCCACTTCGGCAACCTCGCGTTCCGGCTGGACGGCACGCGCGTGACGTCGGTCGCGCCGGTGTACGACATGCTGCCCATGCACTACCACCCGCGGCAGGGCGAGCTGCCACGCGACGATCATGACGTGCCCGTGCCCGGTCCCGAGGTGGCCGACGCGGCGCGGTCGGCCCTCGATGCCGCGGTCGAGTTCTGGACTCGCCTGGCCGGCGACGAGCGGGCCTCGGAGGCGTTCCGGAAGATCGCGTCCCGCAGCGTCCGGCGGACCCTCGAGCTGAAGCCTCGCGTGGACGCGTTACCCGTCACGACGACCGGGTGAAGTGGCGGCTGCGCCCGCAGCGGCCCTACGCGAGAGCCGACACGTGGCAAGCCCACAACTCACGTCGCGACTTCCCTCCCGCGCTATGGAACGCTCTCCGCAACCGCGTGTCCTCTCCCTGGCGGTTCTGACGAACGGGCCTGCTTCGTTCGGACATGGCGGGTCGGTCCGGTCCGGGCGAGACCTGTCATGCGCTGAGGCGACGCGGGCGACCACTGGGCACTTACTGGGCACTACGGACTGCGGCGACGGCGCAAGTAGCGGAATGAATAAGCACAAAATGGGTGGAGGCGGGGGGAGTCGAACCCCCGTCCGAAGACGCTCGGGAACGGACATCCTACAGTGCGTAGCCTCGTGGTTGATCTAGCCGCCCGGGCGGGCACGGGCACCCCCCCGGGAGGCGGTTCCGCAGCTTGTCGCGCCGTCAGGTGCGGACGCCCTGACGATCGCCAAGCCCGAGAAGATTGCGCCCCATGAGGTTTACGGGCGCCGCCTCATGGCACGTCGTGGCGTATTAGGCCGCGAGGGCGTAACTGTCGTTGGCAGTTATCAGTGTTCCCGATTGCTGCGGGGTCCGGGCCCCCGGCATGCAGTCCGTCCTTCTTCGTCCCCGTCGAAACCGTGTCGCCCCCTTGTCAAAGAACCGCTTGTCGCGCGAACCGGATCATGCGGCCGGGGCGCTCGAAAGTCAATGGCCGCGCGGCTAGACTACGGGTCGGATGACCCCGGAGGTCGAGGTGCTCGTCCAGCTCGCCGTCCAGCTCGCCGTCCCGCTCGCCGTGGCGCTCGCGGTCGTGACCGGCGACCCGGGCGCGCTGCGGCTGCTGCGCTCGCCGGACGGCGAGGTGCCGGAGCGCGTCGCGGGCCTCCGCGTGGTCGGCGCGTTCGAGCAGGCCTCCGCGGTCAGGCTCGTGTTCACCCTCTCCGACGACGACCCGACCGGCCGCAACCTGGTGGAGTTCCTGCTGAACCGCCGGGACGACTCGGAGCCGGCGTGGGAGCGGACCGCTTCCTACGACGTGACCTTCCGCGGTCCGACCGCGGGGGGGAAGCCCGCGCCGCAGGTCGCGGATCTCGCTGCGGCCGTGCTCGAATCGATCCGGCGGAACGAGGACGCGACCGCTCCTCCGCTGGCCGCCGCGCCGTTCGTGGACCGGCCGGGATCGCGCGAGGCCGCCGCCTGGGTCGTGCTGAACCGCGCGACCGCGGCCACCGGCGTCGTCCTGGTGGTCGTGTTCCTGCTGCTCGCGCCCGCGACCGGCCGCAGGCTGTGGGCCGACCTGTCGTCGCGCCTCGGGCCGGCCGCGTGGGTCGTGCTCGCGATCGCGGCGGCCGCGATCACCGCGCGGCTGCTGCTCCCGCACCGGCCCGTGATGTACTACATGGGCTACCGGCTCGCGGAGTCGGCGGCGACGCTCGGCGACGTCCCGAAGTACGGCCCGGGCGCGCTCGCCGCGTACCACCTGCTGTTCCTTGCGACCGGCACGTCGCACGTCGCCATGGCGCACCTGAACTCGGTCCTGGGAGGCCTGCTGCCGATCCCCGCCGCTGCGCTGATGGCCCGCGCGGGTGCCGGGCGCGCGGGCGCCCTGGCCGCCGCGGCGATGCTCGCGGGCGTGCCGCTGTTCGTGAAGGACGCGACCACCGAGAGCCTGCTGGTCCCGACCGTGCTGTGGGCGGTCACGGGGCTCGCGCTGGTACTCCGATGGCGCGAGACGCGCGCGACCTCCGACCTCGCGCTCGCCCTGCTCCCGCTGCTGCTCGCGATGGAGTCGCGGCCCGAGGCGGTCGCGCTGGTGCCGGCCACCGTCCTGCTCGTCGCCTGGCAGGGGCGGGCCGGACCGCGCGCGGCCGGGAGCAGGGCGGGGGACGTCGCCGCCTGGGCGATCGCGGCGGTGCTGCTCGCCGCCCGCGTCGCGCACATGCTCGTTGCGGTCGGGATCGAGCGGGCCCGCGGGGCGGCGCCGGTGCTCGGCGACCCGGCCGCGCTCGTCGGGCTCGCGGATGGCCTGTGGACCCGGAACGTCGCGTTCCGGGCTGACTTCTTCCCGGTCGCGGTGACCGTCCTCGCGGGTGCCGCGGTCGTTGCGGGCGGGCGCGTCCGGGCCCCGCGGGCCGCGGCGCTGCTGGTCGCCGCCTCGCTCTGGTTGCTCGCGTCGCTGGTCGACCTGCCCTACGTCTCGTTGCCTCGCGTTCAGGTGCCGGCCCTGGTGCTCGTGACGCTGGCCGCGGCCTGGGGCGCCGACGCCGCGTGGGCGCTCGCGGCCCGGCTCCCCGGGGCCGCGCGGGTCGCCGTCATGGCCGCCGTCGCGGTCGCGGTGGCGGCGGCCTCCGCGCCGACGGTCGAGCCGCTCTGGGCGCGGACGAACGCGGACGACGAGGAGGACCTGATCCGCGACGCCATTGCCGCGCTGCCGGCCGAGCCCGCGACCGTGGTGCGCCGCGCCTACGAGGACCTGCCGGCCGAGCCCGTACACCTGTCCTGGCCGGACTACCTGTTCGAGGCGGCCGGTCATCGCGCGCTCGGCCCGGACCGCTACGAGGCCACGGCCGAGGCCGGCGGCCGCCCCGCGTACTTCCTGCTCGGCACGCGGTGCTGGCTGCGCGCGTGCGGGCAGCAGGGGATGCACCCCGCGTGCGCCCGGATGGCGGAGCGCCACTACCTGGAGCCCGTGGTCGAGCGCACCGTGCCGGTCCGCGTCCTGCCCGTGGACCGGGCGCGCGCCGCGGACCAGGACCTCGACTTCCCATGGTGCGTCGCGGCCCCGGGGGGGGAGATGAAGATCGGGCTCTACCGCGTGCGTTGACGGTGGCTCGAAGGGGGGTGGTTGGGGGGGGCGGTCACGACCTGACGTGCAGCAGCATCACGTCCGCGTCCTCGCCGTTCCTGTAGTATTTCGGGCGCGTTCCGATGATCAGGAAGCCGTAGGTCCGGTAGAGCGCCTTGGCGGGCGTGTTCGACGCGCGGACCTCGAGCGCCACGAACTCCGCGTGCTCCGCGATCGCGTCGGAGAGGCAGCGGTTCATCAGGAGGCGCGCCACGCCGCGCCGCCTCAGATCCGGCCGGACGGCGACGTTCAGCACGTGGAACTCGGGTCCGGCTATCCAGTAGATGATGTAGCCCGCGATCCGGCCCTCCGGGTCGCGCGCGATCAGGAACCGCGAGAACGTGTTCACGAGCTCGCGCTCGAACGCGAGGCGGTCCCACGGGTCCGGGAAGCACGCCCGCTCGACGGCCAGGACCTCGGGGACGTCGGCCCCGCGCGCGCGCTCCAGCGTCACCTTGAGCGGGGCGAGGCGGCGATCGTCGTTCCGTTCGGCCAAGTCGAAGACCTCGGGCGGCCATGATGCCACCGGTGCGCGGCGCGTGCCAAACGCGCGGACGCAACGCCGCGGGACCGCATGGCGTCGCACCGTCGCCGCCCGCGGGCGGGGCTCACGTACCCCCCGAAGAGGTCGCCGTCACCGCGCAGTGGCGGGTCAATCGCCGCGGACTTCGACGAACGCCAGCACGGACGGCTTGCGGTCGATGCGGCGCCGGAAGAACGCCCGCAACGACGCGGACAGGGTCTCCTCGACCTGGGCACGCGAGGCCTCGCGCGGCAGCGACGCGACCTGCTCGGCCGCGTACGCCGCGGCGTCGTCCAGGACCGATCCCCCTCCGGTCGGGCAGCCGACGCTCTGGACCTCCAGATCGACGCGCCAGCGTTTCTTGCCCCACTCGGCGATCAGCCGCGCCGCGACGACGCCGGTCCAGCCGATCCGCTTGCGCTCGTCGAGGCGCAGCTCGTCCCAGTCCCCGACGATGGGCCCGTCCACGTAGTGGTTGCGGAGCTGGATCCGCTCGCCCACGAAGGTCTCGTCCGCGGACACCTCCAGCGTCTGCCCGTTCTCGACGACGCGGACCTCGTGTACGCCGGCCTGCCCGGCCATCTCGGCGTGCGCCTCGAGGAACGAGAACTCGCCGTGGATCGGCACGAACGTGCGCGGCCGCGTCAGCTCGATCATGGTCATCAGCTCGTCGCGCTGCGCGTGGCCGGAGCCGTGGATCGGCGCCATCCGCTCGTGGATGATCCGCGCGCCGAGCCGCGCGAGGTCGTTCATCATGCGGTGGATGGGCCGCTCGTTGCCCGGGATGATGCGGCTCGACAGCACGACCCTGTCGCCCTGGCGGATGCGGAGGTCCGGGTGGTCCTGCCGCGAGGCGCGGCACAGCGCGGACCGGCCCTCCGCCTGGCTCCCGGTGCAGATGACGAGCAGGTCGCGCCCGGGCACCTTGTCGACCTGGGACGGCTCCACGAAATCCGGCAGCGGCGGCACCAGCCCGGCGCGCCGCGCGGCTTCCAGGTAGACGTTCAGGCTGCGCCCGACGAGCGCGACGCGCCTGCGATGGCGGTCCGCGATCCGGGCAAGCTCGGACACGCGATAGACGTTCGACGCGAACAGCGACACGATGACCCGGTCGGGCGCGTCCAGCAGCACGCGCTCCAGGCCCCGGAGCACGTCGCGGTCCGGGCGCGTGCGTCCTGCAACGTGCGCGTTCGTGCTGTCCGACAGCAGCAGGCGAACGCCCTCGTCGCCGAGCCGCGAGAACGTGGCCGCGTCGAACTTGCGGCCGTCCGCCGGCTCGGGGTCGATCTTGAAGTCGCCGGTGTGGACGACGGTCCCCACGGGCGTCCGCAGCACCAGCGAGTGGCTGTCCGGTATGCTGTGCGTGACCCGCACGAACTCGACCCCGATCTCGCCGAAGTCCAGGCGGTCTCCGGGCGCGACCACGTGCATCTGGGGACGCGACTCGGGGGGGTACTCCTGTCCCTTGATGCGCAGCAGCTCGACCACGAACGCGGGTGCGTAGACGGGCACCGGGCAGGCCGCCATCACGTGCGGGACCGCGCCCACGTGGTCCTCGTGGCCGTGGGTGATGATCAGGGCCTTCAGCCGCCCGCGGTACTCGGCGAGCAGGTCGAGGTCGGGCAGCACCATCTCCGCGCCGACCTGCGTCGCATCGCAGAACTGCACCCCCGCGTCCACGGCGATCCAGTCGTCGCCGCAGCCGTAGAGCGTCATGTTCATGCCGATCTCGCCGAGCCCTCCCAGCGGGAGGATCTTCAGCACGTTCCGTCCGTCAGCCATCCCAAATCCTTCTCTGCGGTCTCTGCGATCTCTGCGGTGAGATGTCCTAGCCCTTCCCGAGCAGCCGCGCGGCTTCCTTGGCGAAATACGTCAGGATCATGTCCGCGCCGGCGCGCCGGATGCCCACCAGCGACTCCATCATCACGCGATCGTGGTCGATCCAGCCGCGCTCGGCGGCCGCCTTGATGGTCGCGAACTCGCCGCTCACCTGGTAGGCCGCGAGCGGCAGGTCGAACTCGTCGCGCGCCGCGCGCAGGATGTCGAGGTACGGCCCGGCCGGCTTGACCATCAGGATGTCCGCGCCCTCCTCCTCGTCGAGGAGCATCTCCATCAGCGCCTCGCGCGCGTTGGGCGGGTCCATCTGGTACGCGCGGCGGTCCCCGAACTTCGGCGCGCTCTCGGCCGCCTCGCGGAACGGCCCGTAGAAGCCCGACGCGAACTTGGCCGCGTAGGCCATGATCGCGACGTGGTCGAAGCCCGCCTCGTCCAGCTCGTCGCGGATGAAGCCGATGCGGCCGTCCATCATGTCGGACGGGGCCACGATGTCGGCGCCGGCGCGGGCGTGCGACACCGCCTCCTTCGCGAGCAGCTCGAGCGTCTCGTCGTTCAGCACCTCGCCCTTCTCGACCACGCCGCAGTGGCCGTGGTCCGTGTACTCGCACATGCAGACGTCGGTGACGACGCAGAGCGAGTCGCCGAAGGTCTTCTTCAGCGCGCGGACCGCCCGCTGCACCGGCGCCTTGTCGCTGTAGGCCTCGGTCCCCAGCGGGTCCTTGCGCTCCGGGATGCCGAACAGGATGACCGCCGGGATGCCGAGGCCCACGACCTCGCCGCAGTCCTTGACCGCCTCGTCCACGGAGAGCTGGAAGTGACCGGGCATCGACCCGATCGGCTTGCGGACGCCGGATCCCGGGGCGACGAACATCGGCAGGATGAAGTCGTCGGGGGACAGCCGGGTCTCGCGCACCATCCGCCGGATGGTGTCGGTCCGGCGCATCCTCCTCATGCGACGCTCGGGAAAGCCCATTGCCTCACCTCGGTTTGCGGGCGGCCCGGCTGATACCACGGCCGCCCCGGCGGGTCAATTCACGGTCGCTGTCTCGTCCAGGACTTCCCGGACCTTGCGGGCGAGCCCGGTCGGCGTGAACGGCTTGCGGAGCACGTGGTCCTCGGGGTCGATGTGGCCGGCCTGGACCGCGGCGCTCTCGGTGTACCCGGAGATGAACAGCGTGCGGATCAGGGGCCGCACCGTGCGCAGGCGGTTCCGCAGCTCGACCCCGCTCATGCGCGGCATCACCACGTCCGACACGAGCAGCGCGATCCGCTGGCCGCGCTCGCCCATCGCGAGCGCCAGCGCCTCGACCCCCCCCGGGGTCTCGATCACGTCGTAGCCGAGGTCGCGCAGCACCCGCGCCGTGAATGCCCGCACGCCAGGGTCGTCCTCGGCGAGCAGCACGGTCTCGGCGCCGCGCGGGCCGGCACCCTCGATCATGACCTGCATCGCGGCGATCGGCTCGGCGGAGCGCGGCAGGTCGAGGAGCACGGTGGTCCCGAGACCGGGCTCGGAGTTGATGACGATCTGGCCTCGGTGCTGCTTCGCGATGCCGTAGCAGGTGGACAGGCCGAGGCCGGTGCCCTTGCCGGGCTCCTTCGTGGTGAAGAACGGCTCGAAGGCGCGCGCCTTGACCTCGTCGCTCATGCCGACGCCGTTGTCGCGGACGGCCAGGCGGACGTACTGGCCTGGGGCGAGGCCGGCCGCCTCCGCCTCGTCGCCCTCGATGCGCGAGAGGGACGTGCCGACCGTCAGGGTCCCGCCGCGCGGCATGGCGTCGCGGGCGTTGACGGCGAGGTTCACGAGCAGGTTCTCGATCTGGCCCGGGTCCACGCGGACCGGCAGCGGGCCCTCGGCAAGCTCGGTGTTCAGTTCCACGTCCTCGCCGATGACGCGCCGGAGCATCTTCTGCAAGCCTCGCACCAGCTCGTTCAGGTCCACGACGCGCGGCTCCGAGGCCTGCTGGCGCGAGAATGCGAGGAGCTGCCGCGTGAGGTTCGAGGCGCGGTCGGACGAGCGCACGATCTCCTCGAGGTCCGCCCACCGCGGGTCCTCGACCTCGATCGTCTCCTGTATGAGCCCGGCGTAGCCGCGGATCGCGGTCAGCAGGTTGTTGAAGTCGTGCGCCACGCCGCCCGCGAGGCGGCCGAGGGACTCCATGCGCTGGGCGAGCAGGGACTGGCGCTCGAGGCGCTTGCGCTCGGACACGTCGCGGACGACCGCGAGGACCAGGGGGCGTCCGCCGATCACGATGGCGCGGGCGCTGGTCTCGACCGGGAACGTGGTGCCGTCGCTTCGCCGGTGCACGGTCTCGTAGAAGACCTCGCCGAGGCGGGCCTGGGCGATGCGCTCGCGGACGCCGGGGCCGTGGCCGGGCGCGCGGAGGACGGACGCGTCCATGCCGACGAGGGCGCCGCGGTCGTATCCGTAGGCCTGTACGGCGGCGCGGTTCGCCTCGAGGACGCGGCCGTCGAGGTCGAGGAAGAGGATGATGTCTCGCGCGTTCTCGGCGAGCGCGTGGTAGCGCTGGAGCGTGTCCTCGGCGCGGCGGCGCTCGGTCACGTCGCGGCCGGTGACCAGGAAGGCTGGCCGCCCCTGCCAGGACACCCGGCTGGTCCTCAGCTCGACCTGGAACGAGGAGCCGTCGGGGCGCACGCCGGTGACCTCGCGGGTGTCCGCGCCGGTCGAGGTCGAGGTCGCCGCGATGCGCTCGCGCAGGAGCGCGGCCGAGTCGGGCGAGAACAGGGTCCGCGCGTCGCGGCCGACCATCCGGCGGGCGTCGTCGAAGCCCCACATGCGGACCGCGGCCGGGTTCGCGAGGACCACGAGCCCCTTGGCGACGATGCCCGCGGCGTCGTGGCTCTGCTGGAAGAGCGCCATGTAGCGCGCCTCCTCGGCCGCGATCGCCTTGTAGTAGCGGGCGCGGTACTGGCGCCAGAGCGCGGCGGAGACGGCGGCGATTGCGAGGTAGAGCGCGATGAACGCGGCGCCGGTGGCCAGCCGCTCGCGCTCGAACGACTCCAGCGCGTCGGCGCGGTCGCGCTTGCTGACGACGACCCACGGGCTGCCGGCGACCGGGTGCGACGCCACGAAGACGGGCTCGCGGCGGTAGTCGATCGCCTCGAAGTAGCTGCTGCGGGTCGCGGCGTAGGCCGGCTCGGTGCGGTCCGGCGGAACGCGGACGACGGGCTCGCCGGGGACGGGCTTGTCGTCGAGCCGCACGGGGCTGAGCGGGACGAGGCCGCGTGCGTCGGCCTGCACGATGAGGGTCTCGCCGGTCGCGCCCTGGACCGCGGGGTTGGTCAGGATCGGGAACAGGTGCACCTTCGGGTCCACGACGTGGACCACGGCGCCGCGGATCGTGTTCTGCGCGCCGGCGAGCACCGGCGCGGCGAACGCGACGCGGACCGAGCTGGGGTCGCGGGTCCGGGAGGCGATGACCGCGGACCGGCCGGTGCGGACCGCCTGGAGCGCGGCCTCGCCGACCGAGTCCGCGACCGGCGCCCGGACGGTCGTGCCGGCGACCACGCGGCCTTCCGTGTCGGTCACGATCCCGGCGACCCAGTCGCCCGAGTAGGCCAGGATGTCCATCACCGCGATCGCGTCCACGACCGTGTCCTCGTGGTTGCGCGCCGTGATGACCGCATGGATCTCGGGCCGTTGCGCGACCATCTGCGCGTCCTGACCACGCTCCCGGATCCAGGCATCGACGAGCGCGGCGCGGTAGGACGAGATGGCCGCCAGCGACTCCTCGACCGCGTCGAGCACGCGGGTGCGGCGCGCCTCCATCCAGCCCGTGAAGCCGGCGACCAGCAGGGCCGCGAGCGCGACGAGGCCCGCCACGACGAGCCTGGGCCGCGCGCGACCGAACAACTGCGTGGTGGCGCCGGTGGCCTGACGCGGCGTGGTTTCGCCGGTGGCCTGACGCGGCGTGGTTTCGCCGGT
>VGRB01000067.1 GCA_016875475.1 Deltaproteobacteria bacterium | reverse complement strand
TCGTGGGCCGCGGGACCGACGTGGCCGCGACCCACCGGATCGAGCGGTTCGGCCGCTGGCGCATCAAGTTCGAGCGCACGGGCGGAGACCCCGAGGTGGACCCGATCTCGGGCGAGATGTGCTTCCGGCGCAGCGCGGTGATGAAGTAGCGCGGGCCGACCGCGCTCCTGCCCGGAACCGTCACGGATCCAGGTGAGCGCCAGGACGGGAGCCGGGCCGCCAACTGCGCGCCTCCCGCGCTCCAGGGCGCAGGAGGTCGGCGACCATGGCCCCGGCGTTCCGCTTCGGCACGATCACCGAGGCGCAGCAGTACGAGGAGCTGCGCCGCGCCTACCCTCGACTCCACGCGGCCATCGAGCGTGCGTTTCCCCCGATCCAGCCGCCCCGGCCCGAGCTGTTCCTGCGCGACTCCTCGCTCGCTGCTGACCTCGCGCAGGCGACGGCCCGCTGGCCGCGCCTCCTCGCGGAGCTGGTGAAACGCGGCGGCAGCCCGGCCGCGTCCACGGCGATCCCGTCGGGGCGCCTCACGGCCGGTCCGGCCGCCCCGCCCCTCGCGCTGACCGCGCCTGCTGCCGCGCTCGCGCCGTTCCTCAAGTCCCACGACTCCTTCGCGCTCAAGTTCCGGAATGCCGGCGAGTCGAAGGCAGACTACCTGGTCGCGACCAGAACCGAGTGGGACTGGTCCAAGATGCCGCGCGTGCAATGGCAACTCCTGCTCGAGAACGGGGCGAAGGGGGACCCGATCGCGGCCGGCAAGGGAGTGGCTCTCCAGAATTCCTGGGGATTCAAGGAAGGCAAGCCGCTCCGGTACCTGGTCCCAGAGGCGAAGGCCGGCAGCAACCGGCCGCGGTGGACCGACAAGTGGGAAGCGGCGAACTTCTGCTGGTTCGTCCACGGCGAGCCTCCGTACATCCAGCTCACGCTGGGTCCCAACCCCGGTCAGCAGGCGCTCATCTACGACCCGGACGCCGACGAACTCGTCATCGGATCGGCCCCCGTGTATGCGGACACGGCAACCATCGCGACCGATCCCAACCTGGTCACGGTGCGCCGGCCCGCGGCCGCCGAGAGGATCTCGATGATGCCGTGTTTCGGCGACTTCCTGCCCGGAGAGGGCACGTACGTTCCGGACCGGCCCGAGACGTGGGCGATCTACTGCCCCTCTCCGGGGTCGGGAAAGGACCCCTATCCGACGATCATCCGGTCGCCGTTCTTGCAGGACGTCGCGCCGACGTCAGCGGTGTTGCGCTGGCGCATCGCGGTCCCCGAGGGGATCCAACCCCAGCTCTTCTTCCAGGTGAAATACGCGCCAGCAGGGGTCGACCTCGATGGCGCGTCGTTCACCGACGTTGGGGGCAAGGTCGTGACGATGGACTCGGTGCCCAAGCCCGAGGTCGTCCATTGCGACGAGTACTCGGAATACGGGGGCAGTCCTCCGTACCCTCTGGTTCGACCGGCACGGGATTTCCGCGTTCGATTCGAGGGCCTGACCCCGGCGACGACGTATCACTACCGCGTTGTCTGCAGTTGCTGGGACGCGAGTGCCTTCCTATCCGGTGCGACGGCGAACCCCAAGCCCGCGCCGGTTGTCCTCGCCGACGACGTCACCTTCAGGACCGCGCCCGCGCAGTTCTCGACGACGGAAGCTGTCACCTTCGTCGTGGTGGGCGACCTCGGCAAGGGAGTGGGACGACCCGACTACATCTACGACGTGTTCGACCTCATGCACCGGGTGGCGCGGGATGCAGGTGCGAGCCTCTGGCTGCTCCCCGGGGACGTGGACAACGTCGGCCAGGGCGACCCGGACAGGCTGGACCCTTACCTGTTCAGCCTGTTCAACGCCTACCACAACCGACAGGACCCTGGCGGCAGCGTCGGGTCGTCGCCCTACGGCACGGAAACCACGTCCAGCCTGGCCTTCCGCCAGCCCCCGTACCTTGGCCTCCTGGGTGGGCTCGCCGTTTACCCGGTCGCCGGAAACCACGACGTGGGGATGTGCTATTCGGATGGCGGCAACTGGTCGAAGTGCCGGCCCAGTTTCGAACTGCCCCCGGAGTCCACCGGGGGGCTGTGACCGCCGCAGAGCCCTCCCTCGTCCAGTTCGTGCGGCGGCGGCGCGCCCGGGACCGCGTTGATGAACCGCTGGTACGCGTCCACGGTCACCTCGAACCGGTCGATGCAGAACGCCCGGGGGGTCACTTCGTGGCAGGGCAGCTCCTTGGGGCCGCTCCAGCCGTTGTCGCAAGCGTTCGTCGGGCACACGCCGCTGCCGTCGTTGCACCCCATCCTGAAGGGACCGGCGGGCACGAGGACCATCTCGGGGCAGGCCGGCCGGCACGGGGCCGCGATGCACACGCCTTGCGTACACTCCTCGCCCGCCGCGCACGGGTGGACGTCGGTCCACTCGGGGCACGCGGGTCCGTCCCCGTCCGGGTCCTCGCAACTGCCCCGGTGCGTCTCGGCCACGCACCCCAGCCAGAGCGGGGCGCACGCGTCCGGACACGAGGCGACCTCGTCCGCCGGCGTGTCCGCCGCGACGTCCGCGTCCGCGTCGGATGCCTCCGCCTGCACCGCGTCCGCATCCTCGTCCGCCGTCGCCGCCTCGTCTCCCGCGGCAGTATCGTCCGATACGGCTTCGACGTCCGGTGACACGGCGTCCGGTTCCTCGGACGCATCCGTCGGCGGATCGGCGGCCTCCGCCGCCGGCGCGTCGTTCGGGGCATCACCGGATGCCCCCCGCCCGGATGCGCAGGCCGAGAGCGCGGCCACGAGCAGGAGGGCGAACCCGCGCACGGCTCACCCCCGACAGGAGACGCCTCGATTCTGCATCGGCGTTGCGACTACGCGGCGGGCCGGGCCGGCAGGACAGGACGGATGCCGCGAGTTCTGGCTGTTGACCGAATCTCAGGATCAGGCTACATCTTGTCGGGCGGACGCGGGCGCGTGGTCTGCGCGGCGGGGCCCGGCGCGCACGCCCTGCGCTCGAGCGGCGCGGTGTGCGGAAACGGGTCCCGCGCGGAGACAAGACCGGCGGAGGCTCGGGCCGGCGGAGGCTCGGGCCGGCGGAGGGCAGGGGCGATGGAGTTCCTCGATCGCGAGAGCGAGCTGGCGGTGCTGGCCGACCACCTGGACCGGCGGGGCGCCGGCCTGTTCGTTCTGTACGGCCGGCGTCGCATCGGCAAGACCGAGCTGTTGCGGCGGGCGCTCGCGGACAGGCCGCGGGCCGCGTACCACGTCGGGACCCGCTCGACCCCGGTCGAGGAGCTGGCCCGGCTCTCGGACACGCTCGCGCGCGAGTGGGGGCAGCCGCTCCTCGCAGCCCAGCCGCTCGCGAGCCTTCCGGCCCTGCTCGCCTTCCTCGAAGGCGTCCGGGGCCCGCACTGCCTCGTCCTGGACGAGTTCCCCTGCATGTCGGAAGGCGACCCGTCGTTCGAGGGCCTGCTCCAGGCGGCCTGGGACCGGTCGCTGTCCAGGGGGGACCTGAAGCTGGTCGTGTGCGGAAGCTCGGTCTCGGTGATGGAATCGACCTTCCTGTCCCCCCGCGCGCCACTGTACGGCCGCCGGACGGGACAGCTCCGGCTGGGGCCGCTGCCGCCGCACGCGCTTCGGAGCGCGTTCCCCGGGCCGCCGGAGCGCATCGTGGAGATCGCGGCCACGTTCGGCGGGGTCCCCGCGTACCTGCAACGTCTCGACCCGGACCTCGACCTGGAGCAGAACCTGCGGCGGCACGTGCTCGCCCGCGGCGAGCCCCTGTACGAGGAGGTGCCGTTCCTGCTGCGCGAGGAGCTGCGGGAGCCTCGGGTCTATGCGGCGATCCTGGCCACGATCGCCGGGGGGGCCAGGAAGTTCGGGGAGATCTCGTCGAAGGTCGGCCTGGACCGGGCCAACCTGACGCGCTACCTGTCCGTGCTTCACGACCTCGGCCTGGTCGAGCGGGAGGTCCCGGTGACCGAGGCCCTGCCCGACAGGAGCCGCAAGGGGCTGTACCGCGTCTCGGACCCGTTCACGGCCACGTGGTTCGCCCTCGTCCATCCGTTCCGCGATCAGCTCGAGACGGGCGCGCTCGACCGGGCGTGGCCCAGGATCCGAGAGCGCCTGGCCGGCCGGATGCCGCTCGCGGTGGAGCCGATCGTCAGGGACCTGCTGCGGCACGTCCTCGCGGAGCGGTTCGGGTTCCACGCCGCGCACGCCGGCCGGCAATGGGCGCCCGGGGCCGAGTTCGACGCGGTGTTCCTCGACGAGGAGCGCCGGCGCGCGTTCGTCGTGGAGGTCAAGTGGACACAGGGGGCCGTCGGCGTCGGCGCGCTCGACGACCTCCGGCGGCGCGTGTCCGGTGACCCTGCGCTCTCTGCGCTCCGGACGACCTGCGCGGTCGTGTCGCGGGCCGGCTTCCGGGGCCGGGCGCCGTCCTCCGACCGGGAGTACCTCATAGGCCCGGACCGGCTGATCGGGGAATAGCGGACGGCGGACGCCGGTGGACGGCGGACGACGGTGGACCGCGGACGCAGGCCCGACGATTTCGGGACGCACGTGCCTCCCCCCCTACGTCCGTACCTGCCCGTCCCCGAACGCCACGAACTTCTGCGTGGTCAGCTCGCGCACGCCCATCGGGCCGAAGGCGTGGACCTTGGACGTGGAGATGCCGATCTCGGCGCCGAGGCCGAGCTGGAAGCCGTCGTTGAAACGGGTGGACGCGTTGACCAGCACGAGCGAGGAATCGACCTCGGTCACGAAGCGCATGGCCCGGGCGTGGTCGCGCGTCACGATCGCCTCCGTGTGCGACGACCCCCAGCGCGCGATGTGAGACATGGCTTCGTCCAGCGAGTCGACGACGCGGATCGCCAGGACCAGGTCCAGGTACTCGGCCGCCCAGTCGTCGTCCGTCGCCGGGAGGGCGGACGGGACCAGCGCGCGCGTGCGGCCGCAGCCTCGCAACTCGACTCCGGCCGCCGCGAGGTCGGCCGCGACCGCGGGGAGGAAGGGCCCGGCGGCCGACGCGTGGACCAGGAGGGTCTCCATCGCGTTGCACACGCCCGGCTTCTGGGCCTTCGCGTTCACGGCGATGCGGCGGGCCGTGTCGAGGTCCGCCCCCTCGTCGACATAGATGTGACATACGCCCTTGTAGTGCTTGAGCACGGGCATGCGGGCGTTGTCGGCCACGAGCCGGATCAGGGCCTCGCCGCCGCGCGGGATGATCACGTCGATCAGGTCGTCGAGGCGGCACAGCTCCAGGATCGCGTCGCGGTCCGTCGTCGGGACCACCTGGACCGCGTCCTCGGGCAGGCCGGACTCGGCGAGCGCGCGGCGGAACATGGCCGCGAGCGCGAGGTTGGACCGGTGCGCCTCGCTGCCGCCCCTCAGGACGATCGCGTTGCCCGCCTTGACCGCGAGCGAGGCGGCCTCGATGGTCACGTTCGGCCGCGACTCGAACACCATGGCGACCACGCCGAGCGGGATCCGCATGCGGCCGACCCGCAGGCCGTTCGGCCGGGTGCGGACGTCGGTCATCTCGCCGACCGGGTCGGGCATGGCCGCGACCTCGGCCAGGCCCTGGCGCAGGTCGGCCAGCACGCGCGCGGTGAGCTTCAGGCGATCGAGCTTCGGGCCCGTCATTCCCGAGCCGGTCGCGGCCGCGAAGTCAGCCGCGTTCGCGGCGTCGAGCGCCGTCCGGTCAGGGGGGGATCCGAGGAGGTCGGCCACGCGCAGCAGGGCCGCGTCCCGGGCCGGGCCGGCGCTTGCCGCGCGCAGGGCGCGGGCCGCGTCGCGGGCGGCGAGGGCGATCCGGCGGACGTCGTCGCGGAGGGTCATGTCGATTCCTCCAGCACGAAGTGGTCCCGGTGGATCACCTCGTCCGAATGCCGGTAGCCGAGCAGCGAGTCGATGTCGGCGGTGCGGCGGCCCCGGATCCGCTCGATCTCGGCGGACGCGTAGTTGACCAGGCCCACGCCGACCGGGGCGCCCGACTCGTCCACGCAGCGTACGGCCGCACCGACCCCGAAAGCGCCCCGCACCGCGCGCACCCCGACCGGCAGCAGGGATCGGCCGCCGTTCCGGAGCGCCTCCGCCGCGCCCTGGTCCACCACCAGCTCGCCCGCCGGCCTCGGCAGGTGGGCGAGCCAGAGCCTCCGCCCCCTGTGGCGCGGCGCGCGAGTGGCCGCGAACAGCGTCCCGAGCGGCTCGCCCGCGACCGCGCGGCGGATCGCGTCCGGCTCGCGTCCCGACAGGAGCACCATGGGGATCCCGGCGGTCATGCACTTGCGCGCGGCGAGCAGCTTCGTGACCATGCCGCCGGTGCCGACCCCCCCGGCGCCCTCGCGCGTTTCCCCGGCCACGGACAGGAGCGCCGCGTCGATCCGCCGGACCACCCGGATCGGGCGGGCGGAAGGACTCGAGCCCGGGTCCGCGTCGTACATCGCGTCCACGTCGGACAGGATCACGACCGCGTCCGCCGCGACCAGCCCGGCCACGAGCGCGGCGAGCTGGTCGTTGTCGCCGAACTTGATCTCCTCGACCGCGACCGTGTCGTTCTCGTTGACCACCGGGACCACGCCCCACTCGAGCAGCGTCTGGAACGTGTGGCGCGCGTTCAGGTACCGGTGACGGTTCGCGAGGTCGTCGGCGGTCAGCAGGACCTGGGCCGCGCGGATGCCGTGCGCGCCTAGCGCCTCCTCCCAGGCCCGCTGGAGCGCGCCCTGGCCGACCGCGGCCGCGGCCTGCTTCCCCGGGATGGACGTGGGCCGGCCGGGCAGGCCGAGCCGGCGGACGCCCGCGGCGATCGCGCCCGACGACACCACGACCACGTCGCGCCCCCCGGCGCGCAGGCTCGCGACCTGGCCCGCGAGGTCGGCGAGGCGGTCCGCGTCGAGCCCGGACGGGCAGGTCAGCACGGCGCTGCCGACCTTGACCAGCACGCGGCGCGCGCTCGACAGCAGGCTCGCTCGGTCCGGGTGCACGGGCTCGGGCCTCCCTCCGGCGGGACGGCGAAGTGTAGCAGAAGCCGCCGTCGGCGTTGATCTCCCCGGCCCCCGGGACTAGAGTACGCGCGGCCCGAACGGGGCCGAGTCGAGCAGGCAGCGGGATGGCACTTCCGACCCTCTCCCGGCCCTTCTTCCGGGGCCGGGCGCCATTCTCGGCGTACGACGTGCCGGTCGCGGCGGGCATCCTCGCGCTCGCGGCGATCACGGTGCACGTCGGCAGCCGGATGGCCGCCCCTGCCGTGCCCGAGACCCTGACCATCGACCTGTCGCCGTGGTCCGTCCCCTACTACGCGCTGCGCTCGACCGCGCGGATGTTCCTTGCGTACTTCGCGGCGCTCGCGTTCACGTTCACGTACGGCTCGATCGCGGCCCACAGCCGGCGCGCCGAGCGCGTGCTCATGCCCCTGCTCGACATCCTCCAGTCGATCCCGGTGCTCGGGTTCCTGTCGGCCACGATCGGCGCGTTCATCGCCCTGTTCCCCGGGTCCGTGCTCGGCATGGAGCTGGCCTCGATCTTCGCCATCTTCACGAGCCAGGCCTGGAACATGGCCTTCTCGTTCTTCCAGTCGGTCCGCGCCATCCCGCGCGACCTGATCGAGTCCGCGGCCATCCACCGGTTGACCCCGTTCCAGCGGTTCGCGCGGCTCGAGGTCCCGTACGCGATGAACGGGCTCGTCTGGAACAGCATGGTCTCGTTCGGCGGGGGGTGGTTCTTCCTGGCCGCGAGCGAGGCCATCACCGTGCTCGGCCAGGACATCCGCCTGCCCGGCCTCGGGTCCTACCTCGCGACGGCGGTCCAGGCGGGCGACTTCGGCGCGATCGGCATCGCGATCGGCACGACCGTGCTGGTGGTCGTCGGCGTGGACTTCCTGTTCTTCCGGCCGTTCCTGGCCTGGGCGCAGAAGTTCTCGACGAGCGGCGCCCTCGACGAGGACTGCGAGTCCTCCATCCTGACCGCGATCCAGCGGTCGCGCCTGGTCGAATTCCTCGGCGAGCGCGTGGCGACGCCGGTGACGGACCTGTTCGTGAACCGGATCCCCGCGCGCCTGGCCGCGCGCCGCGTGCGGACGGCCGCCGCCGGCACGCCGTGGCTGCGCACTTACGGGACGCGCGTGTTCCTGGCCGCCGCGGGCGCGCTCATCCTCTGGCACGGCGTCCGCGGGGCGACTGCGCTGGTCGCCGGGATCGACGCGTCGGACGTCACGGACGTGCTGCTCGCCGGGCTCGCGACGCTGGCGCGCGTGCTCGCGACCGTCGCGATCGCCAGCATCGTGTGGGTGCCGATCGGAACGTTCATCGGGGCGCGGCCCGGGCTGGCGCGCCGGATCCGGCCGATCATCCAGCTCGGCGCCGCGTTCCCCGCGAACCTCGTGTTCCCGCTGCTCGTCCTCGCGTTCGTTCGCGTCGGCGTGGACCTCTCGTGGGGCTCGGTCCTGCTGATGCTGCTCGCGACGCAGTGGTACGTGCTGTTCAACGTGATCGTCGGCGTCATGTCCGTGCCCCAGGACCTGCTGGAGGTCGGCCGCGTGTTCCGCCTGTCGCGCTGGCAGCGGTTCCGCCGGGTGACCGCCCCCGTGCTGCTGCCGTTCTGGGTCACGGGCGCGCTGACCGCGGCGGGGGGGGCGTGGAACGCGTCGATCGTCGCCGAGGTCGCGCGGGTCGGCGACTCCGAGCTGTTCACCTTCGGGCTCGGGTCCTACATGGCGCAGGCCACCATCGCCGGCGACTGGCCGGGGATCGTGCTCTCGATCGTGACCATGGCCGCCTTCGTGGTGGCCACGAACCGGCTCCTGTGGCGCAGGCTCTACGTGTATGCCGAGGAGCACCTGGGCAGGGAGGAGTAGCGTGAACGCACCCGCGCAGCGGCCGGTCATCATCGAGACCCGGGAGGTGTCCAAGTGGTACGAGGGCTCGGCCGGACGCCAGCGGATCGTCGTGCTCGACCAGATCGATCTGGCCGTCCGCGAGGGCGAGATCCTGGCGCTCCTCGGGCCGTCCGGGTCCGGCAAGACCACGCTGCTCCGCACGGTGGCTGGGCTCGTGGAGCCGTCCGGGGGGGAGGTCCTCTACCACGGCAAGCCGCTCCGCGGCGTGAACCCGGGCGTGTCGATCGTGTTCCAGTCGTTCGCGCTGTTCCCGTGGCTGTCCGTGCTCGAGAACGTGATGCTCGGGCTCGAGGCGCAGGGCATGGCGCGCAAGGAGGCCCGCGAGAAGGCGGTATCGGCGATCGACATGATCGGCCTCGACGGGTTCGAGGACGCGTTCCCGCGCGAGCTGTCGGGCGGCATGAAGCAGCGGGTCGGGTTCGCGCGCGCGCTCGTGATGGAGCCCGAGGTCCTGTGCATGGACGAGCCGTTCTCGGGCCTCGACGTGCTGACCGCGGAGAACCTGAGGGGCGAGATGCTCGACCTCTGGCTGGAGCGGAAGATCCCGACGAAGTCAGTCTTCCTGGTCACCCACAGCATCGAGGAGGCGGTGCTGATGGCGGACCGGGTTGTGATCCTGTGGCACAACCCCGGCCGCATCGCCCAGGTGATGGACGTCACGCTGTCGCACCCTCGCGACCGCAAGTCCCCGGCATTCCACAAGATCGTGGACGGCATCTACACCGTGCTGACGCGCCCGGCCGAGCTGCAGTCCCAGGGGCGGATGCGGCCGCTCGCGCTCCGCCGGTTCCAGAAGCTGCCGCACGCCCGCGTCGGCGCGCTGACCGGACTCGTCGAGCTGCTGCACGACCGGGGGGGGAAGGAGGACATCTACGAGCTGGAGACCGACCTCGGCCTCGAGGCGGACGACCTCCTGCCCCTGACCGAGGCCGCCTCGACGCTCGGCCTCGCCACCATCCGCGAGGGCGACATCGCGCTGACCGACCTCGGCCTCCGCTACATCGACGGCGACATCCTGGAACGCAAGGAGGTCTTCTGCGAGGCGGTCGCGGCCAACGTCGTGCTCGTCAACCAGGTTCTCCAGGCGCTCCGATCGTCCCGCCGCCAGTCGATGGACGAGGAGTTCTTCCTGGAGCTGCTCGAGAACCACTTCACCCGCGAGGAGGCCGAGCGCCAGATGGAGACCGCGATCGACTGGGGCCGCCACGCCGAGCTGTTCGCCTACGACGAGGAGGCGGGAGAGCTGTTCCTCGAGAAGCCCGAGGCCGGCCAGGAGGCGGTCGAGGGCGAGGAGACGGGGGAGTGACCTGGGCCCCCTCCCCCCGCGCGCCCTCGGTCGGCGGCGTTCAGGCCGCCGCCGACCGCCCCGCATGAAGGGGCCGGGCGCGCGGGGGGAGGGGGCCGCCCCCCTGCGCCGGCCGTCCATTCGTCACGGCGGTCGGCGCGCAGCCGCCTGCGCGCCGACCGAGGCCGGCGCAGGGGCCCCTCACATCCCGCACCGATCCGGCAGATCCACCCGCACGCCGTTCAGCTCGTCGCTCCAGAACTCGCCCGCGAAGTCCCACAGGATGCGGGTGTCGATGCCCGCGGGATCGACGGTGACGGGCGGGGGGCCGGGCTTGCGGACGAACCGGGCGCGCACCTCCTCGATCGCGTCGGACGGCAGGCCGGAGTAGCGCAGCGCCGCGATGTCGGACTCCTCCAGCACCGCGTCGGGCGCGCGGATCTCGGCGTACGCGACGACCTCGGCGGACGACACGCCCTTGCGCGCGAGCGCGGGCAGCTCGGCGAGCAGCGTCTCGCGGGCGGTCCGGAAGCGCTCCTCGTCGAGGTCCAGCACCTGCACGGCGAGGCGCTCCCGCTGCTCGGAGTCGATGTCGACCGACAGCTCCAGCAGCCGCGCCCGCGTCCAGAACACGGCCTCGCGCAGGCGCCGCAACTCGCCGACGAGCGCCGTCGCGACCGCCGCGCCGAGCCGAGCCTCGTGCTCCGCGAGCGGTGCCTGCACCGCCTCGGCGCCCGGCCGCGCGGCCGCCGCGTCCCGCAGCAGGGCCGCCTCGCGGCGCGCGTTCCGCCACGACGCCACGAGCCCCGCCGCCTCCCGCTCGATCGCGGGGAGCGCGTCGATCGCGGCGGCCGGGTCGAAGGGCGCCTCCGCCGAGTCCATGGCCGGCGCGAACGCGGCCAGCGCGGCCTCGAGCCCCCTGACCGTGCGCAGCGCCTCCTCGGCCGCGGCGCGGGCCTCCGGGTACATGCAGGCGTTCACGTACGCGACCGCGCGGAGCAGGCCGAGGTCCGGGTACGCGTCCATCGTCGCGAGCCCGAGGCGCCTGAGCGTCAGCGCCGCGCCGAGCGCCCGGCCCGGGTGCCCCGCCATCAGCGAGGCCCACCCGCGCTCGTACGCCGACCGCGGCCAGACCGGCGATCGCGGGTCGATCTTCGCGTAGTAGTGGACGGCGGTGTCGAACAGGTCGTTCTCGAAGGCGATCCGGCCGAGGTCGAGCAGCGTGCGGTCCGCGGTCGCCTGGTCCCCGGCCGCCCGCGCGCGTTCCAGGGCCTCGACCAGCAGGCGCGTCGCGGTCCGGTACTGCCTCGTCGCGAGCAGGTCCGCGGCCACCCGGCGCAGCGCCGAAGCGCGCCAGGCGCTGTCCGGGGGCACGGCGCGCAGCATCTCGCGCCCGAGCGCGGCGCCCCGGCCGGACGAGAGCAGGTCGGATCCCACCACGAACAGGTGCGTCGCGACCGCGTTCGACGGCAGGGTGGAGAGGTCCACGCGCGCGGGCAGGGCCGGGTCCGCGAGCGGGCACTCGGCCGAGGCGCGCGACTCCTCGATCGCGAGCAGGCCGCAGGCGTACTCGATCGGCGTGGACCAGTGCAGCAGGGCCTCGCGTGCGACCGCGCAGGCCGCCGCGTGGAGCCCGGCCGCGCGCAGGACCTGCCACGCGGCGATCCGGTGGCTGGTCGCGACCGTGCCCATCCCGGCCGCGCCGGTGGACGCGGCGGCGGCGACCTCGGCCGAGGCCACGGCGAGCGCAGTCGCGGCGTTCGGGTCTCTCGGCGGTCGCCAGTCCATCGGCAGGCAGGCCCGGCGGTCGAGCGGCGGCCCCCCTCGCGGCAGCGGGTCCGGGATGAGGCGGGGCGCCTCGACGCCGGTGTCCGGCGGCAGCGCGGGCGGGGGCGCGGCCTCGCCCTCCGCGACGCGGCGGCGGTCCACGGCGGCCCGCACCAGCAGGTGCAGGAACGCGTGCGTGCGTCCCGCGGCGCGCAGGTCCCGCAGCCGCTCGAACGTCAGGTCGAACGCGATCCCGTCGCGCCGGACGGACGCCAGGACGGCCTCGTCCCGGGCGCCCGCGCGCACCATGCCCGCGAGCGCCTCCCAGGTCAGGGGCTCCGCCGCGGCCGCGGTCGCGGCGATCAGAACCCCAGCCGCAGCGAGCATGCGAGCGAGTGGAACCAAGCGTGCTCCTCCGGGCACGGGTCCGAGTTGCACCGCATCCGGTGCTCGCCGCGGAACCCGTAGCCCACGCCGATGCCCGCGGTGCGCGACAGCGCCGCGTCGATCCCGGCCCAGACCCCCCAGCCGAGCGTCATCGCGTGCCGCGTGCCGCCGAACCAGTGCGGGCCGACCGACGCGCGCGCGGCCAGGACCACGGTCCGGCCGAGCGGCGCCACCACCTGCTCGACGCCGAGCTCCGGGCCGCCCGCGAGCAGGTCGTCGGCCTCGATCCCGTAGAACGAGGCCACCAGGTCGGTGCCGGTCGCGAGGCCCACGCCGATGCCGGCGTCGAGCGTCGCCGCGACCCCCTCGAGCTGGGGCGAGGCGGCCATGCCGACGCCGAGCCGGACCACGCCGGATACCTTGTCGCGGCGATACCCGCGGAGCCCCGGCGCGAGCAGCGAGTCGTCGGCCGGGTAGGGGTCGAAGTCGCGCGCGAGGGCCTCCTCGCCCGGAAGCACCTTCAGCCCCGCCGACTCGATCCACCCCGTCCTGCCGAGGTGCAGCACCTGCGCCCACGCGCGGTCCTGCTGCACGACGAAGACCTCCGCGCCCGCTGGCACGGTCGAGACGACCTCGGACGCGCCGGGGCTCGAAAGAACGTCCCGCTTCACCCCGGCGACGGCCTTGCGGAACGTGCCGGGACAGGTCTCGACCGCGCGGAACGGGTCGAACCCCTCGCGCGTGCCGGGCACCAGCCGCACGCCCGCCGCTGGCAGGTACCCCCACTCGCCCGCGAACCGGACCCAGTACCAGTCCGCCTGGCGCTCCGAGACCTGCACCTCGACCCCGGCGGGCAGCGTCGCGATCCGGACGACCCGGTTGTGGTCCCAGCGGATCAGCGGCTGGTCGCCCTCGACGCGACCCGTCCACAGGAAGGTCTTGCAGACGCGCTTGCGCGTGAAGCCGACGCCGCGCGGCCGGTCCGCGGTCGAGATCACCAGGGAGGAGCGCTCCATGCGGCCGGCGGATTCGCCGTGCTGCACGGTGACCCAGTCGCCGTCGTGCGAGCACGCGAGCAGCAGCGTGCCCTGCCGGAGCGTCAGCGCGTTGACGACCTCCTCGCCCGCGCCCCCGCTACCCCCCTGGCCGGCCACGTACAGCTCGGCCGCGGGGATCGAGACCACGGCCTCGTTGCACCACTCGATCGCCTCCGGCCGCGCCACGTTCGGGGGGAGGGAGAGCGAGAGCACCTCCTGGTCGGTCGGCTTCAGGCGGATGTCCTCGGTCTTCATCCAGTAGTAGGTGTAGCCGATCTTCACGCGGGCCCACTCGCCCTGGAGCCCGCAGACCGCGACGTCGCCGGCGTCCTGCCGGCGCACGATGCCGGTCGTGCGCGAGTCGTCCTTCTCCTCGTAGAGCATGGCTGAGCGGCCGAGGATGCTGCACGGGAAGCACTGCTGCGCGCGGGCGGGCGACGGCGCCGCGGTGAGGACGATCACCGCCGCGATCGCGAGGACGGCCGCGCGGGCGGACAAGAAGAGGCCTCCGCGAGACGGCGACGATTATACCCCGCGCGCCGTGCCGCTCGGCGTTCCGGTTCGGTGTCGCGTACCACGAGCCGCCCCGTCGGGGGGCGGCGGCGGAATGACGACACCCCGCCGTGCGGTCGGGGCTACAATCGCGGGCGCGGAGCGATCCGCGCCGAGGCGCGGCGCGCCCGGCGACCGCAAGGCGGGCGCGCAAGGGGGGTGGCCCGCGCCCCGCTACGCGGGGTGGCGGGCAGGGGGGCGAGCCGCGCCCCCCTTCGATCGATGCCCCGGGGGGCCTGCCGGGTCCGGGGTTCGGGGTACGTGTTTCGACAGCTGTCGTTCGGGACCGCCTGCCGTGCGGGCCGGGAGACAGCGCGGAATGCACACGCGATGGAAGGCAGCCGGCCGATCTGGACCCGCACCTCCGTCGCGGCGATCGCGGCCGCGGTCGGCGCGACCGTGTTCTTCGCGCCGCACCTGTGGTCGATGGGGGACGTCTACCACGGGGACTGGCGCTACTTCCACTTCGTGAACGAGGCGATCCGGACGTCGATCGCGGAGTACGGCCAGGCGCCGCTCTGGAACCCGTGGGGCTGCGGGGGGTACCCGCTCCACGCGAACCCGCAGTCGGCCGCGCTGTCGCCGCTCACGCCGCTGATGCTCGTCTTCGGCACGAACCCCGGCATGAAGCTCTACCTGTGGCTTCACGTCTGGGTCGGGCTGATGGGCTGCTTCGCGCTCGCCCGGCAGGTCGGGCTCCGCGGCGTCGGGACCTGGTACCTGCCGGTCGCGTACGCCACGTCGTCGTGGTTCGCGTGGCGCCTGACGGGCGGGCAGATGCCCATGGCCGCGGGCTTCCTGCTCCCGTGGGCGCTGTTCTTCTATCTCCGGGCGCGCGCGGAGGGGTGGCGCTGGGCGGTCGGCGCCGCGTTCGTGATCGCGCTCATGATCCTGGAGGGGAGCATCGTCGGCGTGCCGATGGCGTTCCTGTTCCTGGGCTCGGTGGCCGTGCTCGACTCGGTGCTCGACCGCGACTGGCGGCCGCTCGCGCTCGCGGCCGGGATCCTCGCCGGGGGGGTGGTGCTGGCATCCGTGAAGATCGTGCCGGTCCTGGACCTGCTCGCGGACCGCCCCCGCGAGGTCGGGACCGAGGACGACCGGATCGGGCTGTCCACGCTCGCCGCGATCTTCCTGGACCGGCGTACGGACATCTGGGTTGACGCGGCGAAGGACGGGCCGCTCCGCTACCGATGGTGGGGGGAGTACGGCGCGTACCTCGGGCCGGTCGGCATCGCATTGCTCGTCGCGGCCATGGCGCGGCACCTGCGGTCACAGCGCAAGTGGCTGATCCTGATGGTCTTGTTCGTCTTCGTGATGATGGGAACCTGGGGGCCGTGGTCGCCGTGGGAACTCCTGAAGCGCCTGCCCATCTACCACAGCCTGCGCGTGCCCACGCGCTACGCGATGCTCGTCACGCTGTGCGTCGCGATCGCGGGAGCGGCCGTGCTCGACCGGCTCGGTCCGTGGCTCCGCGAGCGCGGGCGGGCGAGGCTCGCGGCCGTGCTGCCGGCGCTGCTCCTGGCCGGCGCCGCCGCGGACCTGTGGTCCTACGGGGTTCGCGTCCTGTCGACCGTGGGCCACGAGGAGGTCCGGCCGGTGGAGGTGCGGCCCGCGTTCCGCCAGGAGCCCGGGAACGCCGGCGAGATGGAGCGGTACGTGCGCGCGAACGCGGGCACCGTGTCGTGCTACGAGGCCGGGTGGATCGCGCCCGCGAAGGGGATCCGGACGAACCGCGCGGCCGAGGCGTGGCCGCTCGAGCCGGGCGCCATGGACGTGGCGACGGCCGCCTGGTCGCCGAACCGCATCGTCCTGGACGTGGACGTCCGCGTCGCGGGCCCCCTGGTCGTCAACGTGAACCACGACCGGTGGTGGACCGCGTCCGCGGGCGAGGTCGGCGTGCGCGACGGCGTCCTCGCGGTGGACCTGCCCGCGGGGCGGCACTCGCTGACGCTTTCGTACGAGCCGCTGCCGTTCCGGATCGGGCTCGCGCTGTCGGGAATCGCGGCGGCGGTCGCGGTTGCGCTGGTCGCGGTCCGAAGGCGTCACCGCCAGGCCGTGAGCCCGCAGGTCCTCCAGCCGTAGTGGTAGAGGGACGCGAGGTACGCGACGTGGGGGCGGCCGAGGCCGGTGCCCGCCGCGTCCGCCATCCTGCGCAGCCGGTCCGCGTCGTCCTGCGCCGTCGCGTCGCCCGCGCGTCCCGCCGCGACCGAGAGCGCCTGGGCGGCGCCGTACAGCTCGTTCCGGATCTGACCGAGGTTCGGCGCGTCGAGGTACTCGGACGCACGCTGGAGGGCGTACGCGGCCCGCGATCTGGCCTCCGCCACGGTGGCCTCGTGGTTGACGCGCGCCTCGGCCTCGGCCCTGCTCGCGGCGCGGCCGACGAAGGAGTCGGCACGAAGGAACACGTTCCGGCCGGCCTGCATGTCCTTGTAGCGGACCTCGGCCGACGCGATGCGGCCGGGCGGCTGGTCGGGGGGGATGCCGACCCGGATCACGAACGCGTGCTCGTCGCCCATCCGGAAGGACGGCACCAGGAACCGGATGCCCGCGTCGAGGTCGCGCACGCGGTCCCGCGCGATGCCCTGCTCCGAGGCGAGCCGCCGGTCCGTCGCGACCTCCACGCCGCGCGCCCGGAGCGTCTCGGGCACGCCGAGCGGCTCGGACCCGACCACCTCCACGAGCCTGACGGCCGGGTCCAGCCGGACCCGCACCTCGACCACCTCGGCCGCCTCCCGGGCCAGCACGTGCAGCTCGTCCGTGAACACCGCGGGCACGCCGGCGCGGTCGCGCACGAAGTGGAAGTTGCCGCCGCCCTCCGAAGCGATCCGGCCCATGATCAGCGCGTCGAACCCGGTCCCGATCCCGACCGTGCTGGTCGTGATCCCGGCGCCGAGCGCGTCGGTCGTCCCCGAGGTCAGCGAGTACAGGTCCGTCGGGCCCAGGGTCGGCATGCCGTCCGACATCAGCACGACGCGGTTCACCGCGGCGGCCGAGTAGACCGCGCGCGCCTGGGCGTAGCCCTCGGTGAGCCCCGCATGGATGTTGGTCTCGCGACGCGGCCGGAGCGCGCACGCCTTGTCGGCGACCGCGATCGCGGCCGGGCCGCCGGGCACGGGGGGGCCGAGCGCGGTCGCGACGTCGTCGTAGGTGACCACGGACATCAGGTCGTCGGGGGTCAGGCGGGTCGCGACGTCGCGTACCGCGGCGCACACCTGCGCCCACCCCTCGCCCCTCATGCTCCCCGACGCGTCGAGCACCAGGTGCAGGCGGAGCGGGGGCCTCGGCCGCGTGGTCCCCTCGGCCGCGCGCAGGCGCACGACCAGCACGGACTCGGTCCCGCCCGGGGGCACGAGCGGGTACTGCTGGTCCACGGCGACGTCGAGAGAGCGCCCTGCCGCGGGGGCGGGCAGCACGGGGCCGCGCGCCGGTGGGAGGAGCGAGCGGACCGCGTCCGGCCCGAGCCCGGCGGCACGGTCGATGCGCGCGTCCGGCCGCGACATCGACGCGGCAAGCCCTTCCAGGTAGCCCCGTCCGGGCAGGTAGTTCGAGCGGTAGCGCGCGTCGCGCGGCCAGTGGGCCGGCTTCGGCGGCAGCCACCGGAAGATGCGGTCGCTCGCGATGGGCCGGACCGTGCGGGACGCGATCGGGGCCGGGCTCGGCGGACGCGCGAGCCAGCCGCCGCGCGGCTCGAGCGTTCCGCCCGCGACGGTCCCGATCCCGCCCCCCGCGACGGTCCCGATCCCGCCCCCCGCGACGTTCCCGATCCCGCCCCCCGCGACGGTCCCGATCCCGCCCCCCGCGACGGTCCCGATCCCGCCCCCCGCGACGGTGCCGATATCGCCCCACGCGACGTTCCCGATATCGCCCCA
>VGRB01000066.1 GCA_016875475.1 Deltaproteobacteria bacterium | reverse complement strand
GGGGCGACGACCGTTCACCTTCACGTGACCGTGCCGGACGAGCTGGCGGCCGTCGTTGCGGTTGACCGCGAAGCCCGCCCGGAAGGCCACGTTGTCCAGCCGGCTCTCGAGCAGGCGGAGCAGGTTGTCGCCCGTGGCGCCCTTCATCTGGTTCGCGCGCTCGAAGAAGAGGTGGAACTGCTTCTCGAGCATGCCGTACATGCGGCGCACCTTCTGCTTCTCGCGAAGCTGCGTCGAGTACGGCGTCGGCTTCTTGCGTCCCTGGCCGTGCTGGCCGGGGGCGTAGCCGCGTCGCGTGAACGCGCACTTGTCCGTGTAGCACCGGTCGGCCTTCAGGAAGAGCTTGTCGCCCTCCCGACGGCAGATCCTGCAGAGCCCATCCGTGTATCGCGCCACCGGAACCTCCAGTCGCCGGCGCACGGCCTCGGCCGGCGCCGTTCACTCCGGCGCCGGCCGCCCCCACCGAATGGGACGTCCGTGCGCCGGCGACAAAGCTACACCCTGCGCCGCTTCGGCGGCCGGCACCCGTTGTGCGGGACGGGCGTCACGTCGCGGATCCAGTTCACCTTGAGCCCGGCCGCGGCCAGCGCGCGGATCGCGGACTCGCGACCGCCGCCGGGCCCGCACACCAGGACCGACACCGACCTCATCCCGAGGTCCACCGCCCGTCGCGCCGCGTCCTCGGACGCGGTCTGGGCGGCGAACGGGGTGGACTTGCGCGAGCCCTTGAACCCGCGCCGGCCCGACGACGACCACGACACCACGTTCCCGTTCGGGTCCGTGATCGTGATGATCGTGTTGTTGAAGCTGGCCTGGATGTGCACCACCCCGACCGGGACGTCCCTCTTGACCTTCTTCTTGCCGACCTTCGCCATCGTCCCGATCCTCCTACTTCTTCCTGATGGTCGCGCCGCGGCGGCCCTTCCGCGTGCGGGCGTTCGTGTGCGTGCGCTGGCCGCGGACCGGCAGCTTCTTGCGGTGCCGGAGGCCGCGGTAGCATCCCATGTCCATCAAGGTCTTGATGTTCTGGGTGACCTCGCGCCGGAGGTCGCCCTCGACCTTGAACCCGCCCGTGTCGAGGACCTCGCGGATCCGGGCGATCTCGCCCTCGGTCAGCTCGTCGGTCTTCGTCTTGAAGTCGACCCCGGCCCTCTGCAGGACCTGGGCCGCGTTCGTCGGGCCGATCCCGTAGATGTACCGGAGCGCGATCCCGACCTGCTTCTTCCTCGGCAGATCCACGCCAGCAATACGAGCCATTCACCAACCTCCCAGGCCGTCGGCGCGCGTCCTCGGCCCGCGCCGTTCATGCCGGCGCGGGCCCCCCCAAACCGAATGGGACGGACGCGCGCCGACGGGGGCGCTACCCCTGCTTCTGCTTGTGTCGCGGGTTCTCGCACAGCACCCGGATCACCCCGCGACGCTTCACGATCTTGCACTTCTCGCAGATCTTCTTGACCGACGCCTTGACCTTCATGACACCCTACCTCACCCGGAAGGTGATCCGCCCACGCGTCACGTCGTAGGGCGACAGTTCCACCTTCACCTTGTCCCCCGGCAGGATCCGGATGAAGTGCATCCGCATCTTGCCGCAGACGTGCGCGAGCACGCGGTGGCCGTTCGCCAGCTCCACCCGGAACATGGCGTTGGGCAGCGCCTCGACGACCTGCCCTTCGACCTCGATGGCCTCTTCCTTCGCCATCCGTTCTCCTGAGTCAGCGCGCCCCGATCGCGTTCAGGACCTTCCCGAACACCGCGTCCGGACCGCCGACGCTCTCCACCGTCTTGAGCAACCCCTTCCCGCGGTAGTACGCGGCCAGGGGCGCCGTCTTCTCGTGATAGACCTTCAGCCGCGCCCGGATCGTGTCCTCGACGTCGTCGGGGCGCGTCACCAGGCCCGCCCCGCAGCCGTCGCAGTGCGTCCCGTCCTTCGACGGGGCGACCTCGACGTGATAGACGCGGCCGCACTGCGGGCACGAGCGCCGCCCGCCGAGCCGGCTGACGACCTCCTCGTCGGCCACGTCGATGTCGATCACGCAGTTCACGCCCACGCCCGCCGCGTCCAGCGCCTCGGCCTGGGCCACGGTGCGGGGGAAGCCGTCCAGCACGAACCCGGGCTCGCAGTCCGGCTTCCGCAGGCGCTCCGCCACCAGCCCGATGACCACGGCGTCCGGCACGAGCCGGCCGGCGTCCATGCACTCGCCCGCCTTCCTGCCCAGCTCGGTCCCGGCGGCCCGCGCCTCGCGCAGCATGTCGCCGGTCGAGACGTGCGCCGTCTTCAGCGTGTCGGACAGGCGCTTCGCCTGGGTCCCCTTCCCGCTCCCGGGCGGGCCGAGCAGGATCAACCGCGTACACGCCATCAGTAGTCCCTCCGTCCGCGCAGCCGCGGACCGTGGGCGCCTGCGAACCCCTCGTAGCTCCGGCTGATCAGGTGCGACTCGATCTGCGCCGCCGTGTCCATGGCCACGCCGACCACGATCAGGAGGCTTGTGCCGCCGAAGTAGAACGGCACGCCGAAGCTTCGCTGGAGCATGTCGGGGAGCACGCAGACGGAGGCGATGTAGACGGCGCCGCCGAACGTGATCCGCGAGAGCACGCGGTCGATGTAGTCGGCCGTCGCCTTCCCGGCCCGGATGCCGGGCACGAACCCGCCGCCCTTCTTCAGGTTGTCGGCCACGTCCACCGGGTTGAAGGTGACGGCCGTGTAGAAGTAGCAGAAGAACACGATCAGCCCGACGTAGAACACGTTGTAGAGCATCGCGCCGGGCACGAGCGCGTTCTGCATCCACGCGACCCACGACGCCCCGGGGAAGAGGTTCGACAGCGTCGCCGGGAACATCAGGATCGAGGACGCGAAGATCGGCGGGATGACGCCCGCGGTGTTGACCTTGAGCGGCAGGAAGGTCGTCTGGCCGCCGTACAGCTTCCGGCCGACCACCTTCTTCGCGTACTGCACCGGGATGCGCCGCTGGCCGCGCTCGAAGAACACGATCACGCCGATGGTGGCGATGACCGCGACCAGGATCAGGACGATGGTCAGGGGCTCGAGGCGGCCGCCGCCCAGCGTGGAGAGCTGGAACGTCTGGTAGATCGCCTCGGGCAGCCGTGCCACGATGCCCGCGAAGATGATCAGCGAGATGCCGTTGCCGATCCCCTTCTCGGTGATCTGCTCGCCCATCCACATCAGCAGGAGCGTGCCCGTGGTCAGCGACAGCACGGTCAGGAACCTGAACATGAACCCGCCGAACTGGAGCACGCCCTCGGCCCCGCCGCCGGCCTGCGAGTTCAGCGATTCGAGCCACACCGCGATCCCGATGCCCTGGATCGCGGACAGCACCACCGTGGAGTAGCGCGTGTACTGGTTGATCTTGCGACGGCCCGCGTCACCCTCCTTCTGCAGCCGCTCGAGCGCCGGGACGACGACCGCGAGCAGCTGGAAGATGATGGAGGCGCTGATGTAGGGCATCACGCCGAGCGCGAAGACCGACATCTGCGAGATCGCGCCGCCGCTGAACATGTCGAACAGCCCGAGGAACCCCGTCTGGCCGAACCGGACGTAGTTCTCCATGATCGACGAGTCGACCCCGGGCACCGTGACGAAGATCCCGATCCGGTACGCCGCGAGCATGCCCAGGGCGTACAGCAGCCGCTTCCGCAGCTCCGGGACCTTTCCGAGTCCTTCGAGGCTTCCAGCCAACGGACTACCTCAAGGTCAAGGCCGGGCGGACCCGGCCGAACCCCCTCACTCCTGGGCCGCCGCCGAAGCGACGATCAGCCTGACGGTCCCCCCGGCCGCCTCGATCTTGGCGCGCGCGCCGGCACTGACCGCGTGGACGGTGACGTTCAGCTTGCGCTTGCAGTCGCCGTCGCCCAGCAGCTTCACGCCGTCGCCGAGCTTCCGCACCAGGCCAGCGGCCCGGAGGGTCGCCGGATCGACGCTCGCGCCGTCCTCGAACGCCTCGAGCGCGGCCACGTTCACGAGCGCGTACTCCTTGCGCTTGAGCGGCTCGAACCCGCGCTTCGGAATGCGCCGCTGCAGCGGCATCTGGCCGCCCTCGAAGTAGGCCGGGCGGCCCTTGCCGGTCCGGGAGCCCGTCCCCTTGTGGCCGCGCGCGCTGGTCTTGCCGAGGCCGGACCCGATCCCGCGCCCCACGCGCTTCCGCGTCTTCTTCGCGCCCTCGGTCGGCGCGAGCTTCGACAGCTCCTTCATGTCACGCAACCTCCCGCTGCGGCAGGCCCCGCTTGGCCCGGGCATCCTCCGGGGCCATGAGCTGGCGCAGCGCCTCGATCGTCGCGCGCACCACGTTGTGCGAGTTGCGCGTCCCGATCGACTTGGTCAGCACGTCCTTCACGCCGACCGCCTCGAGCACCGCGCGGACGCCGCCGCCCGCGATGACGCCCGTGCCGGGCAGGGCGGGACGGATGAGCACGCGGCCGGCGCCGAAGTGGCCCTCGACCTCGTGCGGGACCGTGGACCCCTTCAGCGGGACGCGGATCATGTTCTTGCGCGCCCGCTCGCCGCCCTTGCGGATGGCCTCCGGGACCTCCTGGGCCTTGCCCAGGCCGTACCCGACCAGGCCCTCGCCGTTCCCGATCACGACCAGCGCCGCGAACGAGAAGCGACGACCGCCCTTGACGACCTTCGCCACGCGGCTCAGGTGCACGATGTGCTCGGAGAATTCCAGCTTCTCATGGATCTGATCGTCGGCTGCCAAGTCCCTACCTCCTCAGGATGCCCGGCCACGGGCATCCTCCGTGCCCGTGTCCGTGCCCGTGCCCGCTCTAGAACTTCAGTCCCGCCTCGCGCGCGGCGTCCGCGAGCGCTGCCACCCTGCCGTGGTACAGGAAGCCGTTCCGATCGAACACCACGGTCTCGATCCCCTTCGCCTTGCAGCGCTCGGCGATGAGCGCGCCGACCTTCTTCGCCACGTCCGACTTCCTCTTCGCGTCGCCGATCGACTCCGCGACCGCCTTGGCCGTGGAGGTCGCGGCGGCGAGCGTGTTGCCGGCCACGTCGTCGATGACCTGGGCCTCGATGTGGCGCGCCGTGCGGAAGACCACGAGCCGCGGCCGCTCCGCGGTCCCGGACACGACCTTGCGGATCCGCTTCTTGCGCGCGAGCCGCGCTTCCATGCGCTTCTGGGCGTTCCTGAGCTCCACGGTCCTTCCTCCCGTCCCGTCACCCCGCACCTGCGGGGAGGTGCGGAACTACTTCGTCCCGGCCTTCCCGACCTTGCGCTTGATCCTCTCCGTGCTGTACGCGATCCCCTTGCCCTTGTAGGGCTCGATCGGGCGCAGCGCGCGGATCTTCGCGGCGGTGTCCCCCAGGGACTCCTTGTTCACGCTCTTCAACGTGATCGTGAGGTTCTTGTTCGTCACCTCGGCGGTCACGTCCTTCGGCAGCTTGAAGTTGATCGGGTGCGAGAAGCCGAGGTTCAGGACGACCACGCCCGTCCCCATCTCGGCCTTGTACCCGGTGCCCGTGATGTTGAGCACCTTCATGAAGCCCGCGGACACGCCCTGGACCATGTTGGCCACGAGCGTCCGCATCAGGCCGTGAAGCGACCCCGCCTTCGGGTGCGCCTCGTCCGGCTTCACGACGACCTTGCCGCCGTCCACCGCGAGCTTCACGCCGAGCATGTCGCGCGAGAGGGTGCCGAGCGGCCCCTTCACGGTCACCTGGTCACCCCTGGTCTTCACGTCCACGCCCGACGGGATCGGGATGGGCTTCTTGCCGATTCGCGACATGGCACTTCCCTCGCTACCACACGGTGAGCAGCAGCTCGCCGCCCACGCCGGCCTTGCGGGCCTCCTCGTCCGTCAACACGCCCTTCGGGGTGGACAGGACCGCGATCCCCAGGCCGCGGCGAACGCGCGGGATCTCGTCCTTGCCCACGTAGACCCGGCGGCCCGGCTTGCTCTCGCGCTTCATCCCCGCGATCGCGTTCTTCTTGTGGCCGACGTACTTCAGGTAGACCTTCAGCAGCCCCTGCTTGCGGTCGTCGATGACCGAGAAGTCCTCGACGTACCCCTGCTGCTTCAGGATCTCCGCGATCCGCGCGTTCGTGCGCGACGACGGCATCTCCACGTGCGCGAAGCCCGCGAGGATCCCGTTCCGGATGCGCGCCAGCATGTCCCCGATCGGGTCGTTGACCATTGCCTGCCTCTCCTACCAGCTCGCCTTGATCACGCCCGGCAGGTTCCCCGCCAGGGCGTTGTTGCGGAAGCAGATCCTGCACATGTTGAACTTGCGCAGGAAGGCGCGCGGCCGGCCGCAAATCGGGCAGCGACGGTTCGCGCGCACCTGGAACTTCTGCTTGCGGGTCGCCCGGATCATCTGCGAAGTCTTCGCCACGGCCTTCCTCCTACGCCTTCCGGAAAGGCATCCCGAGCCCCTTCAGGAGCGCGAACGCCTCCTCGTCCGTCTTCGCGCTCGTCGCGATCGTGACGTTCATCCCCTTGAACTTCTCGACCTTGTCGTAGTCGATCTCGGGGAAGATGATCTGCTCGCGGATCCCGAGCGTGTAGTCGCCGTGGCCGTCGAAGGCCTTGGGCGACGTCCCGCGGAAGTCGCGGACGCGGGGGAGCGCGACGTTCATCAGCCGGTCCAGGAACTCGTACATCCGCTCGCCGCGCAGGGTCACGCAGCAGCCGATCGCGTTCCCGACGCGGACCTTGAAGGCCGCGATCGACTTGCGGGCGCGCGTCACAACCGGCTTCTGCCCGGCGATGGCGGTCATCTCCTCGACCGCGCCGTCGATCAGCTTCGGGTTCTGGGTCGCGTCGCCCAGGCCCATGTTCAGTGTGACCTTCACGAGCCGCGGCACCTGGAGCCTGTTCGCGTAGCCGAACTGCTTCATCAGGGCCGGCGCCACTTCCCCTTCGTACTTCGTCTTGAGCCGGTTCATCGCCGTTCTCCTACTCGAACACTTCGCCGGTCCGCGACGCCACGCGCACCTTGCGGGTCTTCCCCTGGGCGGTGCGCGTCTCGAAGTGCACACGCACGGGCTTGCCGTCCTTCTTCGACACCAGCGCGAGCGCAGACAGCGGGATCGGGGCCGGCACGTCCTTGATCGAGGCCTTCAGGTTCCGCGCGGTCCGCTTCTTGTGCTTCTTGACCAGATTCAGGCCCTCGACCTTGGCGCGCTGCTTCTCGTCGTCGATCTCGAGGACCTTGCCCTTCTGGCCGCGCAGCCCGACCTTGCCGCGCAGCACCATCACCTCGTCGTTCTTCCGGATCTTCCGCATCACAGCACCTCCGGCGCCAGGCTGACGATCTTCATGAACCGCTTGGCGCGAAGCTCGCGGGCCACCGGGCCGAAGATGCGGGTCCCGATCGGCTCCATCCCCGGGTTGATCAGGACGGCCGCGTTCTGGTCGAACCGGATGTACGACCCGTCGGACCGCCCCACTTCCTTCTTCGTCCGCACGATGACGGCCTTCACCACGTCACCCTTCTTGACCTTGGCGCGCGGGATCGCCTCCTTCACGGTCGCGACGATGATGTCGCCGACCGACCCGTACCGGCGGGTCGAGCCGCCGAGCACGCGGATGCACTGGAGCCGCTTCGCGCCCGAGTTGTCGGCCGAGATCAGGTAGCTTTCCTGCTGGATCATCGCTCCACCTCCGCCCTCGCCCGGGGGCCGGTCAGGCCGTCGCCTTCTCCACCGTCTTCACGACCCGCCAGCGCTTCCGCGTCGACATCGGCCGGCACTCCTCGATCACGACGGTGTCGCCGACGCCGCAGGTCGACGCCTCGTCGTGCGCCATGTACCGGAGCGTCCGGTTGAGGTACTTGCGGTAGAGCGCGTGGAGCACGCGCTTCTTCACCGCGACCACCACGGACTTCGCGCCCGACACGCTCGTCACCTCGCCGGTGAACCGGCGGCGCGTCTTGTTCACGACCTGCTGCGTCTCAGCCATGGGTTCCTCGTCCTCCAGGGCCCGCCGGCGCTCGGCCTCGGCCGGCGCCGTTCACTCCGGCACCGGCCGCCCCCCACGAACGGGACGGCCGAGCGCCGGCGGGCGGGCTACGCCTTCGCCGCAATCTGCCGGGCGCGCCTCGTCGTCAGCACGCGCGCCAGGTTCCGCTTCGTCGCCATGATGTCCGCGACCTTCGACATCTGGCCGACCGCCAGCTTCATCCGGGTCTTGAACAGCGACTCGCGGAGCTGCTTCTCGCGGGCCTCCAGCTCCTCGTCCGTCAGCGCACCCAGCTCCTCGCGCTTGTAAGCCTTCATCCCCGGACCTCCCCCCGCTTCAGGAACTTCGTCTGGATGGGGAGCTTGTGGCCCGCCAGCCGGAAGGCCTCCTTCGCGGTCGCCTCGTCCACGCCTTCGATCTCGTAGAGCACGCGGCCGGGCTTCACCACGGCCACCCACTCCTCGGGCGCGCCCTTGCCGCGGCCCATGCGGGTCTCGAGCGGCTTCTTCGAGATCGGCTTGTCCGGGAAGACCCGGATCCACAGCTTGCCGCCGCGCCGCGCGTGGCGGTTGATGGCGACACGGGCCGCCTCGATCTGGCGCGCCGTGATCCAGCCGCACTCGGTCGCCTGGATCCCGAACTCCCCGAACGAGATGTCGGAGCCGCGGTACGCGGTCCCGCGCATCTTGCCCTTCATCTGCTTGCGGAACTTCGTTCTCGCCGGCGAAAGCATCTTGTCCTCCCGTACCCGCTTCCCTCGGGGAGCGTCAGCGGCGGCGAAGCGTCCGCTGCACGCGACCCCGTCCGGGCGGCTCCAGACCGCCCGGACGCTACTTCTTCAGAATGTCGCCCTTGTAGATCCACACCTTTACGCCGATCACGCCGTAGGTGGTCCGCGCCTGCGACAGCCCGTAGTCGATGTCCGCGCGCAGCGTGTGCAGCGGGACGCGACCCTCGCGGTAGCCGAGCACGCGCGACATCTCCGCGCCGCCGAGACGGCCGGAGCAGCGCACGCGGATCCCCTTGGCGCCGAGCTTCATCGCCTGCTGCACCGCCCGCTTGGTCGCGCGCCGGAAGGACACGCGCCGCTCGAGCTGCTGGGCGATCGACTCGGAGACGAGCTGGGCGTCCAGCTCGGCCTTCCGCACTTCCTGGATGTAGGGCACCACGTCGAGGGACGTGACCTTGGTCAGCTCGCGCTTCAGCTCCTCGATGTTCTCGCCCTTCCGCCCGATCGCGATGCCCGGGCGCGCCGTGTAGATGTAGACCTTGACCTTGTTCGCGGTGCGCTCGATCTGCACCGACGAGATGCCGGCCTGGCCCATCTTGTCGAAGCAGCGGCGGCGCACGCGCAGGTCCTCGTGCATCCACTGGCCGTACTGCTTGTCGGCGTACCAGCGGCTGTTCCAGGTCCGCACGTACGGGATCCGGAACCCGACGGGGTGAGTCTTCTGGCCCATCCTTTCTACTCCTTCTCGCCCAGCACCACCGTCAGGTGGCTCGTGAACTTGTTGATCCGCGTGGTCATGCCGCGGGCCCGCGCGAGTCCGCGCCGGAGCACCGGCCCCTTGTCCACGAAGATCGCCTTCACGAACAGCTCGTCCACGTCGAAGTTGCCGCGCTTCTTCGCAGCGTCGAGCGCGGAGAGCAGCACCTTGCGGACCGGCTTGACCGCGCGCCGCGGGATGAACGACAGGATCGCTGTCGCCTCGTCCACCTTGCGCCCGCGGATCGCGTCGGCGATCACCCGGACCTTGCGAGGCGCCATCCGGATCCACCGCGCCTGCGCCTTGACAACGTGCTCTTCCATCGCGCGTCTCCAGGGGCGTGCCGTCGCATCGGCCCGCCCTTCAAGATCACTTCTTCCCGGTCGGCGCCTTGGCCTCGACCTTGCCCTTCCGGTCGCCCGAGTGCCCGTGGAACGTCCGCGTGGGCGCGAACTCGCCGAGCTTGTGGCCGACCATGTTCTCGGTCACGAAGACCGGGATGAACTTCTTGCCGTTGTGGACGGCGAAGTTGAAGCCCACCATCTCCGGGAGGACCATCGAGCGCCGCGACCAGGTCTTGATCGTCTTCTTCTGGCCCGAGCGCAGGCTGTCCTCGACCTTCTCCATCACGTGCTTGTCGACGAAGAACCCTTTCTTTACCGACCTGGGCATCTCACCTACCTCTCAACCACCGGGGAGCGTCAGCGGCGTCCGTCCGCTGCACGCGACCCACGCAGGGCGGGCTCGCTCCGCCCGGCGTCACTTACTGCGCCGCTTCACGATGAACCGGTCCGTCCGCTTGTTCTGCCGGGTCTTGTACCCCTTGGTCGGCTTGCCCCACGGGGTGGTCGGGTGCCGGCCGCCGGACGTCTTGCCCTCGCCGCCGCCCATCGGGTGGTCGACCGGGTTCATGACGACGCCGCGGCTCTGGGGCCGGATGCCCTTCCAGCGGTTGCGGCCGGCCTTGCCGATCGAGATCTGCTCATGCTCCGGGTTCGACAGGTCGCCGATCGTGGCGCGGCAGATCTCCATCACCTTGCGCAGCTCGCCGGACGGCAGGCGGATCAGGCAGTAGCCGCCCTCGCGCGCCATGAGCTGCGCGGACCCGCCGGCCGAGCGCACGAGCTGGCCGCCGTGGCCGGGCTTCAGCTCGACGTTGTGGATCATCGTGCCCTGCGGGATCGCCTTCAACGGCAGCGTGTTGCCCGGGCGGATGTCCGCGACCGGGGACGCGAGCAGCTCGTCGCCGACCTTCACCTCGCGCGGGGCGAGGATGTAGCGCTTCTCGCCGTCCGCGTAGTGGAGCAGCGCGATGCGGCAAGTGCGGTTCGGGTCGTACTCGATCTCCGCCACGCGCGCCGGCACGCCGGTCTTGTCGCGCTTGAAGTCGATGATCCGGTACAGCCGCTTGTGGCCGCCGCCCCGGTGGCGCGACGTGATCCGGCCGTACATGCCATGGCCGGCCTTCCGGTGGTTCTTCTCGATGAGCGACTTCTCGGGATGGTCGCGCGTGATCTCCGCGAAGTCGTGGCCGCTCATGCCGCGGCGGCCCGCCGAGGTCGGCTTGTACTTGATGATCGCCATCCTACAACCCCTCGAACAGGTCGATCTTGTCGCCCGCCCTGAGCGTCACGATCGCCTTCTTCCAGTTCGGGCGCTTGCCGATGTGCCGGCCGATCCGCTTGAACTTCCCGCGAACGATCTGGGTGCGGACGTCCTCGACCTTCACCTTGAAGACCGTCTCGACCGCCTCGCGGATCTCCTGGCGGTCGACCGTCAGGGGGACCTCGAAGTGGTACGAGTTGCCCTTCTCCTTGTCGATGTTGGCCTTCTCGGTGATGAGAGGCCGCCTGATCACGTCGTACGCACTCTTCATGCGGTCACCATCGCGCTCTCGATCGCCTCGACGGCCCCCTTCGTCAGCACGAGGTGGTCGTACTTCAGCACGTCGAAGAGGTTCAGGCCCCTGGTGGACAGGTACTTCGCGGTCGGCAGGTTCCGGCACGACAGCGACAGGGTGCGGTTGTCCACGTCCACAAGGAGCGCGCTCGCCAGCTCGAAGGTCTTCAGGAACTCGGCCACGCGCTTCGTCTTCGCCGAATCGAGCGCGATCTCGCTCAGGACCACGACGTGGCCCTCGCGCACGCGGTCGGACAGGGCGGAGAGCAGCGCGGCGCGCTTGACCTTGCGGGGGATCCTCACGTCCCACTCGCGCGGCTGCGGACCGAACACCACGCCGCCGCGCTTGTAGATCGGGGAGCGCGAGTCGCCGTGGCGGGACCGGCCGGTGCCCTTCTGGCGCAACACCTTGCGGGTCGAGCCGGACACCATGGCGCGCGTCTTGGTCCCGACGGTGCCCTGGCGCTTCGACAGGAGCTGGGCCCGGATCACCTCGTGGTAGAGGTGCGGCTTCGACTCCACCCCGAACACCGCCTCGGGAAGGTCGATCTTCCCGACCTTCTTCTTCGCGAGATTGAAAACGTCAACCTTGGGCATCTCCCGCTCCTTCGTGTCCGTGTCCGTGTCCGTTCCCGGGCACGCGGCACGGCCCCGTCCCTACGCCTTGATCTCCACATCCACGCCCGGGCTCAGGTCGAGCTTCGTCAGCGCGTCCAGCGTCTGGACCGTCGGGTCCAGGATGTCGATCAGCCGCTTGTGGGTGCGGATCTCGAACTGCTCGCGGGACTTCTTGTCCACGTGCGGCGAGCGCAGCACCGTGTAGCGGCTGATCTTGGTCGGGAGCGGGATGGGCCCGGCCACGCGCGCGTCCGTCTTGCGGACGGTCGCGATGATCTCGCCGACCGACTGGTCGAGGATCTTGTGGTCGTACGCCTTCAGCCGGATGCGAATCCTCTGGGTAGCCATCAAGCGCTCCTCCCTTCACTGATCACCCGCGCCATCACCGTGGCCGGCGCGGGGGCGTAGTGCAGGAACTCCATCACCTGCGTGCCGCGGCCCTGGGTCTGGCTGCGCAGGTCCGTCACGTAGCCGAACATCTCGCCGAGCGCGACCTCGGCGCCGACCGTGTGCGCCTCGCCATCGGCCTCCACCTTCACCACGCGCGCGCGGCGGGTGGAGAGGTTGCCGAGCACGTCGCCGAGGTACTCGGACGGGCAGACCACCTCGACGGCCATCACGGGCTCGAGCACGATCGGGTTGGCGCGGGCGGTCGCGTCCTTGAACGCCATGGAGCCCGCGACCTTGAACGCCATGTCGGACGAGTCGACCTCGTGGTACGACCCGTACGTGAGCGTCACCTTCACGTCCACGAACGGGAAGCGCGCGAGCACGCCGGCCTGCGCGGCCTCGCGGACGCCCTTCTCGATCGAGGGGATGAACTGCCTCGGGATCACGCCGCCGACCGTCGCGTCCTCGAACACGATGCCGGAGCCGCGCGGGAGCGGGTCGATCCGGATGACCACGTGCGCGTACTGGCCGTGGCCGCCGGTCTGCTTCACGAAGCGGGTCTCGGTCTCGGCGGAGCGGGTCACGGTCTCGCGGTAGGCGACCTGCGGCCGGCCCACGCGCACCGGGACCTTGAACTCGCGCAGCAGGCGGTCGACCAGGATCTCCAGGTGCAGCTCGCCCATGCCGGACACGATGGTCTGGCCGGTCTCCTCGTGGACCTTGTAGCGGAAGGTCGGGTCCTCGAGGGCCAGGCGGCGCATCGACTGGAAGAGCTTCTCGGTCTGGTCCTTGGTCTCGGCCTCGAGCGCGATGTCCACGACCGGCTCGGGGAACTTCATCGACTCGAGCACGATCGGGTGGCCGATGTCGCAGAGCGTGTCGCCGGTCACGGTGGACTTCAGCCCCACCACGCCGCCGATGTCGCCCGCGCGCAGCTCCTTCACTTCCTCGCGCTTGTTCGCGTGGATGCGGACGAGGCGGGTCGCGCGCTCCTTCCTGTCCTGCGACGCGTTCAGGACCGCCGAGCCCGCCTCGAGCACGCCGGAATAGACGCGCACGAAGGTGAGCTGGCCGACGAACGGGTCGTTCATCAGCTTGAAGGCGATGCCGCAGAACGGGTGGTCGTCGGACGGGTCGCGCTCGACCTCGAACGGGTGGCCGTTCGACTTGTAGGGCTCCACGCCCCTGACCGCCGGCAGGTCCGCCGGGGAGGGCAGGCAGTCCACGATCGCGTCGAGCAGCGGCTGCACGCCCTTGTTCTTGAAGGCGGTGCCGCAGACCACCGGAACGATCTGGTTGGTGACGGCGCCCTGGCGGACGAGGCGCCGGACGTCGGAAGCCGCAATGTCCTCGCCGGCGAGGTAGCGCTCGAGGACCGCGTCGTCCAGCTCCGCGACCGCGTCCAGCATCTCCTCGCGGGCCTTCTTCGCCTGGTCCTGGTAGTCCGCCGGGATGTCGCGGACCGTGTACTCGGAGCCGAGCACGTCCTTGTCCCACACGAGCGCGCGCATCTCGACGAGGTCGATCACGCCGCGGAAGGCGGACTCGCGGCCGATCGGGATCTGGATCGGCACGGCGCGCGCCCGGAGGCGGCCGCGGATCTGGCCGACCACGCGCCAGAAGTCGGCGCCGGTGCGGTCCATCTTGTTCACGAACGCGATGCGCGGGACGCGGTAGCGGGTCGCCTGCCGCCAGACCGTCTCGGACTGGGGCTGCACGCCGCCGACCGCGCAGAACACGACCACGCCGCCGTCGAGGACGCGCAGGGAGCGCTCGACCTCGACCGTGAAGTCGACGTGGCCGGGGGTGTCGATGATGTTGACCTGGTGGTCGCGCCATTCGCAGGTGGTCGCGGCGGACGTGATCGTGATGCCGCGCTCCTGCTCCTGCTCCATCCAGTCCATCTGGGTGTTGCCCTCATCGACGTTGCCGATGCGGTGCGAGACACCCGTGTAGTAGAGGACACGCTCGGTGGTCGTCGTCTTGCCGGCATCGATGTGCGCCATGATGCCGATGTTGCGAACTTCCGAGATGTCCTTCGTGCGCGGCACGAGTCAACCCCACGGCGGGCGCTCCCACGCCCGCCGAAATACGACTACCACCGATAGTGGGCGAACGCCTTGTTCGCCTCGGCCATGCGGTGCGTGTCGTCGCGCTTCTTGATCGCGTTGCCGCGGCCGTTGAACGCGTCGATCACCTCGGCCGTCAGCTTCTGCACCATCCCCTTCTCGGAGCGGGCGCGGGCGAAGCCGAGCAGCCAGCGGAACGCGAGCGCGGTCTTGCGCTCGGCGCGGACCTCGACGGGGACCTGGTAGGTCGCGCCGCCGACGCGCCGGGACTTGACCTCGACCTGCGGCTTGATGTTCTCGATCGCGCGCCGGAAGATCTTGAGCGGATCCTCCTTGGTGCGGCGGGCGATCTGGTCCATCACGTCGTAGAAGATCCCTTCCGCGACGGACTTCTTGCCCTGCATCATGAGGCAGTTGATGAACTTGGCGACCAGCCAGTCGTTGAACCTGGCGTCCGGCTGGATCTCCCGCTTCCCGACGACTCTGCGCCTCGGCATCGTCCTCTCCTACTTCACGCCCTTCGGGGCCTTCGCGCCGTACTTGGACCGGCTCCGCCGACGCGCGTCGACGCCCTTCGCGTCCATCGTGCCGCGGATGATGTGATACCGGACGCCCGGGAGGTCCTTGACGCGGCCGCCGCGGACCAGCACCTGGCTGTGCTCGGACAGGTTGTGGCCCTCGCCCGGGATGTAGGCGATGACCTCGAACCCGTTCGTGAGACGGACCTTCGCCACCTTGCGCATGGCGGAGTTCGGCTTCTTCGGCGTCGTCGTGTAGACACGCGTGCAGACGCCCCGCTTCATCGGGTTGCCCTGCATCGCGGGCGACTTCGTCTTGTATCGCCGCGCGGTCCGTCCCTTGCGCACGAGCTGGTTGATCGTCGGCATCGCCGCCAGACCTCCCTTCACTGCCTCACCGGCCCTCGCGTGAATCACGCGTCGTGGGCCTCAATGGGACGCGTCGTCTGAGGCGCCGGTCAAGCGTCCTCGCGCATCCCGGGCCCGCGGCAAGTCCGCGGACCGCTCGCCCCCACCGGACGGGGTCCGGCAAGGGCAAGCTATTTTAGGCAGGGTCGTGTTCCTGTCAAGGCTTTTTTTGGCGGGCCGTCGGCCCCGGCTTGCGAGCGGGGGCGTACACTGTCCCAGGTCGGGCGGGATGTCAAGCGCGACGCGCGCCGGCCAGCGGCGACGGGCGAGCGCGTTGCGCCCGCCCCACGCGCGAAGAAGCCGGCCGCAACGATCAGGCCGTCACGCGGCCCCGGCCACCGCGAGCGCCAGGTCGAGCGCGGCGTCGAGCGTGCCGGGGTCGGTTCGCCGGCCCGGCCAGCGCACCCAGAGGCGTCCGTCGTCGTCCGCGGCGATCCCGCCGAACCGGCGCAGGGCCGCGAGGATCGCGTCCCGGTCCAGCTTCTCGGCGTCCATGGGCACGTCGACCACCCGAAGCTCCACGCCCGCGACCGCCGCGTCGGCACGGGCGGACATGGGGACCAGGGCCACGGCCAGGAGCAGGGTCCGATCGAGCATCCCAACGTCGCGAACGTCTTGGCAACGGACACGGGGTGACGGTCGGCGGGGAACCTTGAAATGGTTGAGCGCCATGACTAGGCTTTCCGTCAGGACCACGCAGGAGCAGGCGGTGGCGGCGGTGAACCTCCACGAAGCGAAGACCCACCTCTCGGAACTGCTCGACCGGGCGTTGCGAGGCGAGGAGATCGTGATCGCCAGGGCGGGGCGGCCGGTCGCGCGGATCGTCCCGGTCGACGATCGCAAGCCTCGCACGCCGGGCCTGGCGCGGGGCCGCCTCACGGACGCGTTCTTCGAGCCGCTGCCGCCCGAGGAGTTGGACGCCTGGGAGGGCCGAACGTGAGGATCCTCCTGGACACGCACACCCTTCTGTGGTGGCTCTTCGGGTAGTCCTGTGCATCCTGAAGGGAAGGTCCAGGCAGGCGTCCCCGGCCTTGCGTTCCCCCCCGCGTTCCGCAGAATACTGCCATGAGCAGCGACCAGCCGCGGCGGCGAGACACGACCCGGTCCCAGGAGTTCACGGTCGACTCGGCGCCGGCCTGCTTCTACCTCTACCGCGTCTTCCCGCTGTCGAAGGACGGGACGCCGGCCGCGATGCGGCTCGACGGGCCCGCGACGCTCGGCCGCGACCCGGACGGCAACGACCTCGCGTTCGACGACCCGCTCATGTCCCGGACGCACCTGGAGATCCGGCGCGGGAGTCCCGGGCAGAGCGGACCGAGCGCGCCGGGCGGACCGGGCGGGCCGGGCGGGCGGAGCGGGCCGTGCGCGCCGGGCGGGCCGGGCGGCCCCTGGCGTGTCCTCGACCGCGGCAGCAAGAACGGCCTCTTCGTGAACGGCGTGCGGGTGGACGGACGCACGGTCGGCGACGGGGACGTGGTCCGAGCCGGCGGCACGGTGCTTGTCCTGCGAGAGATCTCGCTCTCGGTCCCGGAGCCCGCTGGTCCCCGCGCGCCATTCGTCTCGTTCTCGCCCTGCATGCGGCTCGCCGAGGAGGCCTGCCGCCGCGTCGCGCCGACCGGCGCGGCCGTGCTCCTGCTCGGCGAGACCGGCACGGGCAAGGAGGTCCTCGCGCGCCACGTGCACGACCGCTCGGGCGCCCGGGGCCGGTTCGTCCCGGTCAACTGCGCCGCCATCGCGCCCTCTCTTTTCGAGAGCGCCCTGTTCGGGCACCGCCGCGGGGCGTTCACAGGAGCTGCCGCCGATTTCGCCGGCCTCGCGCGCCAGGCCGCCTCGGGCACGCTCTTCCTGGACGAGATCGGGGAGCTGCAGCCCGAGGTCCAGCCGAAGCTGCTGCGGTTCCTGGAGACGGGCGAACTGGCGACCGTCGGCGACCGCGACCCGGGCCGGGTCGACACCCGGATCGTGGCTGCGACCAACGCGGACGTCGAGAAGGCGGTCTCGACAGGCCGCTTCCGGCGCGACCTCTACGCGCGGCTCGCCGAGTGCGTGGTCCGGATCCCCCCCCTGCGCGACCGGCCCGAGGACGCGTTGCTGATCGCGCTGCGCCGGCTGCGGGAGCTGGGCTCCGGCGCCTCCGCGGACGCGGCCGAGGCGATCGCCGTCCACGACTGGCCGCTCAACGTGCGGGAGCTGCTGGCCGCCGTCAACGCGGCGGCGCTGTCGTCCGGAGGCCGCGAGGTCGCCCCGGCCGACCTGCCGCCCGAGGTCCGCGCGCTCGTCCACCCGCGCCGCGACGAGCGCGGCGGCACGACGCGCACCGGGGTGCCCGAGCCGCCCCCGGGCCCCGACGTGCTCGCGGAGCTGCTGCGAACCTGCGAGGGGAACGTGTCCGAGGTCGCGCGCCGCCTGGGGAAGGACCGCAAGCAGGTGTATCGCTGGATGGCGCGGCACGGGCTGAAGGGGGCGTGAGCGCCGAACCTGCGGGCGTCACCGATT
>VGRB01000065.1 GCA_016875475.1 Deltaproteobacteria bacterium | reverse complement strand
CCCGGCAGGCCCCAGGGGCATCGATCGGAGGGGGGCGCGGCTCGCCCCCCTGCCCGCCGCCCCGCGTTGCGGGGCGCGGGCCACCCCCCTTGCGCGGCCGCCTTGCGGCCGCCGAGCGCGCCGCGCCTCGGCGCGGCGCGCTCGGAACGGGCGCGCGGCGACGTTTGCCGGGCAACCCCCCGATGCGCTAGCATCGTCCCGCGCTCCACCCGGAGGGAGACCATGCGCCGCGCCTTCGTCCCGTGCCTGCTCGCGATCCTCGCCCTCGCCTCGCCGGCCGCCGCGGAGAACTGGAAGTCGGTCACGGTCCTGAAGCCGGCCGCGGACACGTGGGCCACCCACGACGACATGACGGTCCACGGCTTCGAGGAGACGATGAAGGTCGGCCACGAGCCGCAGGGCTGCCAGACCGGCGTGCTCGGCTACGACCCGTGCCCGAAGGCCGGCAAGGTCTGCTGCAAGCCGGAAGGCGACTTCGCCTACAACTACTGCGCGCTCGAATGGCACTGCGAGTCCACCACGCCGGAGTGGGAGGCGTCCCGCAGCTTCCGGGGCTACCTGAAGTTCGACCTGTCCGCGCTCCCCGCGGGCACGGTCATGAGCGCCACGCTCAGGCTGCGGCAGGCCGAGGTCGTCGAGGAGGCGGGCGGGCCGCTGAAGATCGTCGTGACCCGGCTCAAGAACATCGAGGCCGGCGGGTGCGCCTGGACCGAGGCGTCGCTGAACGACACGAACCTCACCACCTGGAGCAGCCTGCCGCAGAACCTGTCCAAGTCCCCGGACGGATTCTGGTCCTGGGACGTGACCAAGGCGGTGCGCGACTGGGTGAACGGCGACGCGGACCTCCCCGACAAGCCGATCGCCCCGAACTGCGGGTTCCACCTCTATGACCCGGACTACCCCAAGTCGCCCGTCGAGCCCCTGATCCGGTGGGCCAGGTTCCATACGAAGGAGAGCGGTGGCGGCGGCGAGATGGCCGTCACGATCGCGAAGGACCTGGACGGCGACGGCTACGCCGGCGACCTCGACTGCGACGAGACCGCGGCGGCCGTGAACCCGGGCGCGCCAGAGGTCTGCGACGGCATCGACAACGACTGCTCGGGGGGGACGGACGACGAGGTGTGCGACGGGGCCGACAACGACTGCGACGGGTCCACGGACGAGGGGGAGCTCGGCGACCTCTGCGGGCCGGGCCTGGTCTGCGTCAGCGCGGATTGCGTCAAGTCCTGCGAGGACGACTGCGACTCGGCCTGGGACCTGGAGTGCCGCGAGCTGGCGCCGGGGGTGTGGCAGGTCCTGCACTGCCGCCACACGGACGAGGACGCGTGCATGCACCTGGTGCCGGTCGAAAACTGCCCGGACGGCTGGTACTGCGAGTTCGGCCACTGCTCGAAGAACTGCGTGGACGAGTTCGACTGCGAGGCGGGGCTCGAGGGGACCGTGTCCTGCCAGAAGGACCTCGCGGGCCGCTGGTTCGTGATGACCTGCGGCAACCACGACTCGGACGAGTGCCTCGAGTGGGGCGACGCGGAGCCGTGCGGCAAGGGCGCGGGCTGCTCGTGCACCGAGGAGGGCACGGGCTGCACCGACCCGGACGACGCGCCCCCGGATTGCGATCACCCGTGCGTGGCCGCGACCTGCGGCACGCCGTGCACGGACGAATGCCTCGCGGGCGAGCGGAAGTGCAGCCCCGACGGGAAGGTGGCGCACTGCTGGGACTTCGACGACGACCCGTGCTGGGAGTGGGGCGGCGAGGCCGCGTGCGCGGACGCGGGCGCAACCTGCCACCAGGGCGTGTGCTCCACGCCGTGCGACGACGACTGCGAGGATGGCGCGAAGCGCTGCATCGAGCACGGGGGCCAGGCGGGCGTGGAGACCTGCGGCAACCACGACGCCGACCCCTGCCGCGACTGGGGCGCGTTCGTGGAGTGCGCCGGGGAGTGCGGGGACGGCGCGTGCGTGACGCCCTGCGAGGACGAGTGCCTGTGGGCCGGCGCGACCGCGTGCGCGGACGGGACGAACGTCAGGACGTGCGCCGACGGCCCCGACGGCTGCCTGCACTGGGGGGCGCCCGAGGCGTGCCCGCACGGGTGCAAGGACCAGGCGTGCGCGGCCGCGCCCGAGCCGACCCCGGAGAACGCGGACGAGGCCGCGGCCGAGCCCGCCCCCGACGCGGCGTTGCCGGACGTGCCGGTCGGTCCCGAGACCGCGGCCGACGTGCCGGCCGAGGGCACGTCCCCGGCCGACGTGTCGGGCGACGGCGGCGCGAAGCCCGACCAGGGAACCGGCGGCGGGTCCGGCAGCAGCGGCGGGTGCAACGCGGCGGGCGCAGGGGGGGCATGGATCGCGCCCCTGCTCCTCGCGGTGCCGCTCCTCCGGCGGCGGCGTGCGAGGACGTCATGATGCCTTGGCGCCACACTCGGCTCGCCGCGATCGCCGCGTCCGCCTTCCTGCTCAACCCGGCCCCGGCCGCGGCGGGCGGCAACGCCTTCGAGGCGCTGTTCGCCCGGCTCGACCCGGCGGCGGACCTCGTCGTCACCGTGGACCTCGCCGAGGCGGGTCGTGCGTTCAAGCGCCTGCTCGTCGCGGTGGACGAGGCCCCGATCGTGCGGCGCGGCCCGGAGATCGCCGCGGCGTGGAAGGCGGCGCGCAAGGCCGTGGACGACGGGATGGCGTCCCTGCGGAAGTCCATGGGCCTGGACCCGCTCGCGGACCTCGACCGGGCGGCCGTGGCCGTCGCGATCGACCTCCGCCAGCCCCGCTGCGCGCTGGTGGTGACCGGGCGGTTCACGAACGCGCTCCTCGCGAAGTGGTACCCGGACGCGCGCGAGCGCCTCGAGGGCAAGGTCAAGGTCGTCGAGGACGGAAAGGGGATGGCGTCAGCGGTCCCGGCGCCCGGCGTGTTCGTCACGGGGCCGAAGGCGGCGATCGCCCGCATGGCCACGTCGGGCTTCGACGCATCCGCGCTCGCGGCGCGTCACCCCGCGTTCGCCGCCGCGCCGGGCGAGGGCTTCCTCCTCCGGGCGAGCTACGCGGCGCCCCCCTGGATCCGGTCGCCCGACACGGACCCGGACCTCCGCGCGAGGCTGTCGATCCTCCTGCACGCAGCGCGGATCGTGGTCGATTTCGGGGACGGGCTCCGGGTCGACGCGGAGGCATTCGACGACGCCGGCGCGACGCGGCTCCGGTGGCTCGCGACGGCGGTCCGCGAGGCGGTCGTGGCGTACCGCAGCGGGGCGCGCGCGCTGGTGCTCGGGGCGCTCGGCCTCGGTCTCGATTCGATGCCCGCGGTGCCGCCGCCGGTCGCGCGCGTGCTGGCGGACCACGAGACCCTCCTCGCCACGCTCGACTCGTTCGCCGGGGACGCGTTCGTCCCCCCGGAGGTCGTCCCGGACGGCCGGAAGGTCTCGCTCCGGATGGACCCCCCCGCGCTCAAGGCGACCGTGCCCGTGGTCGGGGTCCTCGCGGCGGTCGCGATCCCCGCGTTCGTCAAGTACATGCGCAGGGCGAAGCTGTCCGAGGCCCAGGTGATGGTCCGTCAGATCCGCCAGGCCGAGGAGCTGTACCGGAGCGAGCACGACGAGTACCTGCGCTGCGGGCCGGTGCCGCGCGCCGTGCCGAAATCCGCGGTGCCGTGGCCGGGAGACCGGTGCTTCGACAAGCTGGAGTTCAAGCCGGACGGGAAGGTCCGCTTTTCGTACGAGGTCCGCGAGTCGAGGGACGAACCCGGCGGGATCGAGGTCGTGGCGCGCGGCGACCTGTCCGGCGACGGCCGCATCACCACGGTCACGGCCGGGCCGGACGGCTCCATGACGGTCGACGAACTATAGGGGGCCGCGAGGCTACCCGCCTTCCCCGATCAGGGACGCACCGTCCTCGATCCCACCGGACGGGAACGCGCCCGCGGCGAGGCCCGCGCCGATCAGGCAGTTCGCGCCCACGGTCAGTCCGCCCGGCACGGTCGTGCCCTTGCCGACCACGGACAGGCCCCCGGACAGGTGAGTCGGGAAGTCCCGGTTCTCGCCGCCGGCCGCGTCCGCGCGGCCGATGCGGGTCCCGGCGCCGACGACCGCGTCCTTGTCCACGACCGCGTTCGCGACGAACGCTCCCGGTTCGATCACGCAGTCGTGCATGATCACGCTCGCGACCACGGTCGCGCCGCGTCCGATCCGCACGCCCGGGGACAGGATGCTGCCGGACACCGCTCCCTCGACGTGGCAGCCGCGCGACACGATGGACCCGCGGACCGACGCGGACGGGCCGAGGCGCGCGGGGGGGTGGAATACCTGCCGGCGGCCGGCGAGGTTCGTGCGCACCCGCCACGCGGCCAGGTCGAGCCCGCTCGACGGGTCGAGCGCGTCCATGTTCGCGCTCCAGTAGGACGGCAGCGTGCCCACGTCGCGCCAGTACCCCTCGAACGGGTACGACTGGACCTGCCGTCGCGCCAGCATCCCCGGGATCACGTTCGCGCCGAAGTCGTAGCCGCCGCCCGGGACCGTGCGCCGAAGCTCGTCGAGCAGCACCTCGGACCGGAAGACGTAGATGCCCATGTTGGCGAGATTCGTGATTCGTTCCAGCGACTTCTCGATGAAGCGCACCACGCGTCCGTCCGAATCGACCTCCATCACCCCGAACCGGTGGGTCTCCTCCCAGGGGACCTCCATGCAGGCCACGGTCATGTCCGCGCCGGACTCGTGGTGGCGCTCCAGCATGGGCCGGTAGTCCATCCGGTAGATGTGGTCGCCCGACAGGATGACCACGTTCCTCGGCGAGTGCCGGTCCAGGAACGCGAGGTTCTGGAAGACAGCGTCCGCGGTGCCGCGATACCCCCCGGACACGTCCCGGCCGAGCGACGGCGGCAGGATGGACAACGCCGAGTTGCGCCCCCACAGGTCCCAGCTCTCGCCGTCCCCGAGGTGCTCCATCAGCGACGTCGGCCGGTACTGCGTCAGCACGCCGACGTGGCGGATGCCCGACGCCATCGCGTTCGTCAGGGTGAAGTCGATGATCCGGTAGATGCCGGCGAACGGGACCGCCGGTTTCGCCCGCTTCGCCGCGACCAGGTTCAGCCGGGTCCCTCGGCCCCCCGCGAGCAGCATCGCCGCGACGTCCACGCCCATCATTCCACCCCCGAGCATTCCGCGCTGTCGTCGGGCCCGCACGGCAGGCGGTCCCGAACGACACCCGTCGAGAAAGGTACCCCACGCCCCGGACCCCGGCAGGCCCCAGGGGCATCGATCGGAGGGGGGCGCGGCTCGCCCCCCTGCCCGCCGCCCCGCGTCGTGGGGCGCGGGGCGCGGGGCGCGGGGCGCGGGCCACCCCCCTTGCGCGCCCGCCTTGCGGGCGCCGAGCGCTCCGCGCCTCAGCGCGGATCGCCCACCCCCGCCGCCGCGACCACGCCGCCTTCGGGCACCTCGGTCCCGGCCCCGACCGCCGCGCCTTCGGCCACCCGGGCGCCGTTGCCGAGGTGCGCGAGCTTGCCGACCGCGGCCACGGCCTCGCCGCCGCCGACCACCGCGCCCTCGCCCACCACGACCTCCTTGTCCACGACCGCGCGGACCACGCGCGCGCCCTTGCGGATCACCGTGTCGTGCAGGATGACCGAGTCCTCGACCACCGCGCCCGGCTCCACGCGCACCCAGGGAAAGAGCACGCTGTTGCGGACCTTCCCGGCGATCCGGCACCCGGGCGCGACCATGCTCCGGCGCGCCGATCCCCCCCCGGAGAACTCGGCGGACGGCGCGTCGCCGACCCCCTGCGAGTCGAGGTCCGTGAGCAGACCGAACAGCGGCACGCCCCCGCGCGGCGACACGAGCCGCATGTGCGCGTCGTGGTAGCCGGACAGGGGCCGCAGGTACTCCCACGCACCCCGGAACGGGAAGCCGAACACGCGGTCCTCCGCGACCATGCGCGGGATCACCTCGTCGTAGAAGTGGAACGTCCGGCCGGTCGCCGCGTTCTCCTTCAGCCTGGCGACGAGCGCCTCGGTGCGGAACACGTAGATCGTGAGCGACGCGAGGTCGGACGGCGGGTCGCCCGGCTTCTCGTGGTAGGACACGACGCGCCGCCCCTCGCCGAGCACGCCGACGCCGAACCGGCTCGGGCGGCCGCAGTCCATGCGCTTGAACACCATGGTCAGGTCGGACTTCGCGCGCCGGTGGAACTCGATCAGCGGCCGGTAGTCCATCCGGTACGCGTGGTCCCCGGCGACGACGAGCACGTCGCGGGGCCGCGTCCGCTCGATCACGTGGAGGTTCTGCATGACCGCGTCGGCCGTGCCCCGGTACCAGTCCACGTCCCTCGTGCCCTGGTAGGGGGGCAGGAAGGTCAGCTCGCGCGTACGCCCGTTGAAGTCCCAGGGCCGCCCGATCCCGACGTGGTCCATCAGGGATGCCGGCCGGAACTGCGACAGGATTCCGACCTGCCCGATCCGGCTCGCGGACAGGTTCGTGAGCACGAAGTCGATGATGCGGTACATGCCCCCGAAGGGGACGGCCGCCATGCTCCGGCGGGCGGTCAGGACCCCGACCGCGTCGACGCGGCCCCCGGCGAGCACCATTGCGAGGGTGTCGTTCATGGCGCGGATGGTAGCATGGGTGGGTCCGTACGGGGCCCTCAAGGGGCCGGAAGGCCGGGGCCATCGCATCTCGAACCGTTTGGAATCATGGGGCCCAGGGCTGGGCCGCGCCGCGGGGCGCGGCTCGCCCCCCTGCCCGCCGCCCCGCGCTGCGGGGCGCGGGCCACCCCCCTTGCGCGGCCGCTCGGACATCTGCGCCGTCGCCTCGGGCGCGGCAAGCGGCTATCATCCGGCGGGAGGTTTCCCATGCGCGTCGCGCTCGGCTGCCTGCTCGCGATCACGGTCCTCGGCATGGCGGCCGGTGCGGCGGCCGGTGCGGCGGCCGGTGCGGCGGCCGGCCCGATCGACGAGGCCGCGGACCGGTTCTTCACGGCAGGGGACGCGGCGTCGCTCCGGGCGGCGGTCGATGCCGCCCGCGCGGCCGCACCCGACTCGTCCGCCTGGCGCTCCCTCGCCGCCCAGCTCGCGATCCTCGAGGCCGACCCGGGCGCCGCCGTCGATCACCTCACGGCCGCGCTCCGCGACCCGGCCGACCGTCTCGCGGCCGTGCACCTCGCCATGCTCGACCAGCAGCCGCTGGCCGCGTCCGACCGGGACCGGGTGACGGGCCTCTACCGGGACCTCGCGCGCGGGCACCCCGACCCTGCGGTCCGGGCAGCCGCGGCGACGTACCTGTCCGCGGCGCTCCGCATCCGCGGCGATCGGGACGCGTCCGCTTCGGCGCTGGCCGGGACCGGCCTGCTGCTCCCGCTCGCCGTGATCGGCTGCTGGGACAACGACCAGGGCAAGGGCTTCGACGCGCCCCACCCCCCCGAGGACGGCGTCGACCTCCGGGCGCGCTACCCCGGCAGCCTCCTGGAGATCGGCTGGCGGGCCGCGGCACCCGACGCCTCGGGCGGCGAGGACCTCGCCGACCGGATGAGCCCGACCACGTGGTCGATCGCCTATGCGGCGGCCGCGGTGTCGGTCCCGGCGGAGGGCGACTACGAGGTCCGCCTGACCACCTCGGACCCGTTCCGGCTGTGGGTGAACGGCACGGTGGTGCTCGAGGCGCGGGTGGTGAAGCCGTCCGACTGGGTCGCGGACGCGTTCGCCGTTCCCGTCCGGCTCCGGAAGGGCACGAACAGCATCCTGGTCAAGTCCGCGCAGCAGGAAGGTCCCTGGAGCCTGAGGGTGCGCATCGCGGCGCCGGGCGGCGGCGTCCCCGCGGGTGTGGTCCCGGTGCCGGCGGACACCCCCGTGTCCCAGGGCCCGGCTCCGGGTGCGAAGACGACGCTCGCGACCCAGATGGATCGCGCCGCGGCCTCCCTCCCCCCGGGCCCGGCGCGGGAGTGGCTGGCCGCCGCGTGGGGGCGCTGGATCGGGCTGCGCGAGGAATCGGTCGCGGCCGTGCAGGGGTTCGTGCACCGGCACCCGGGGTCCGTCGCGGGCCGGTACCTGTTCGCGGCGGAACTGTGGGACAAGGGCGAGCGGGACCGCGCGGCCGACCTGCTGTCGGAGCTGGACGCCTCGGCGGGCGGCGACCTGCCGCTGCTGCGGCTCCAGCGCGCGCGGTTCCTCTCGCAGCAGGGCCTGAAGCAGTCCGCGCGCAAGGCGCTGCTCTCGGTGCGCGAGGCGCGCCCGGCGCTCGCGGAGGGCGCGCGGCGGCTCGCCGACCACCTCGGCGACGAGGGGTGGACCGAGGACCGGTGCCGCGCGCTTCAGGACGCGGAGCGGCTGCGGCCGGGGGTGACGGCGGTGGCGATGCAGCTCGGCGCCTGCCTCGAGTCGCTGAAGCACCCGGAGCGCGCCGAGCGTTGGTACCGGCGCGTGCTCGAGGACCGCGCGGGGTGGATCCCGGCGATTGCGGAGATGGCGGACCTCGCGCTCGCGCGCGACGACCTGAAGGCCGCGGAGCGGTGGGTCCGGCGCCGCGTCGAGTTCGAGCCGAACGCACCCGCGTCGTGGATGCGGCTCGCCGAGGTCATGCGCCGCCGCGGGGACCGGGGGGCGGCCGAGGACGCGGTCCGCCGGGCGATCGACCTGTCGCCCGACCGCGCCGACACCTACCGGCTGCTCGGCCGGATCGCCTGGGAGGACGCGGACCGCGAGGCCACGCTCGCGGCCTGGGGCGCCGCGATGCAGCGCGACCCGAAGGACGAGAACCTCTCGAATCGCCTGGAGTTCATTGCCCCGCCCGGGGACGAGGACTGGGCGGGCGACGTGCCGGGCCCGGAGGCGCTGGAGGCGGCCGTCGAGGCGCGCGCGAAGGTGGCGCCGCTGCCCGGCGCGGACGTCGTGATGCTGCTCGACCACATGGTGACCGACCTGCGGCCGGACGGGAGCACGGCCTCGGTGGTCACGAGCGTCGAGATGGCGGTGAACCAGGAGGGCGTGGACGCGCTGACGCGGTACCGCATGGGGGGGGACCGGGTCAGGCTGCTGCGCGCGTTCGCGGTCGACCCGGACGGCAGGCGGGCCGAGGCCTCGTCCATCCGGGGCAAGGACGTGCTGTTCCGCGGGCTCAAGGCGGGCTCGGTCGTGGTGGTCCAGCACCGGGCCGACGACCCGCCGGTGGGCTACCTCGCGCGGCACCTCGCCCGGACGTGGTGGTTCGGGGCGCCGGGCCGCCAGGTGCTGACGAGCCGGTTCGTGCTGTGGCTCGCGGCCGGGACGCGGGTGCACGAGTACGCGACCGGGCCGGTCGCGGCGGACGAGCGCAGGTCGGGCGACCGGGTCCGCCGGTCGTGGACCGCCGGTGGCCTGGCGCCGCTGCTCCCCGAGCCGCAGATGCCGCCGATGGCGGACGTGGCGCCGCGCCTGCTCCTGTCCACGGTGCCGGGCTGGGACACCTACCTGAAATGGGAGGACGCGCTGCTGGACGGCGCGTTCCGCGAGAGCCCCGAAATCGCGGCCCTGGCCGCGCGCCTGTTCGAGGGGGCCGCCGGTGCCGAGGAGAAGGTCCGGCGGATCCACGAGTTCCTGGTCCAGGAGGTCCGCTACCAGCAGGACTACGAGAGTCACATCGCCGGCGTGAAGCCCCACCCGGCGCCGATGGTGCTGGAGCGCAAGTACGGGGACTGCAAGGACAAGTCGGTCCTGTTCATCACGCTCGCCCGAGCCGGCGGCATCGACGCGCGGTTCGCGCTGATCCGGACGCGGGACGCGGGCGCGGTGGTCGAGGCCGTGCCGATGCAGCAGTTCAACCACGCCGTGGTCTTCGTGCCGGCGCAGGATGGGATCCGGGAGGGCCGCTTCTGGGATCCGACCGCGGACGCGCTCGACCTGGACGCTCTCAGGTCCGACGTGCCGGGCACGCGCAGCCTGGTCTACGACACCCGCACGCGGTCGCACGAGTGGCGCGACGTGCCGTTCCAGCCGCCCGGGGTCCACCGGATGGACGTCGCGGTCTCGGTGCGCCTGGAGCGGGACGGCGCGGCCGCGGGCTCGGCGTCGTGGACCGGCGCCGGCGGGTACGGGTCGTGGCTGAGGCGCACGGCGCGGAACGCGGACAAGCTGGCCCAGTCGCTGAGGCAGGAGGTCGGACGCCTCCTGTCGGGAGGCGGCGCGAAGGACGTCGTCGCCGCCGAGGTCGTGAGCCTGCGGCGGCCCGCGGTCGTCCGGGCCGCGATCGAGTCCTCGGCCGCGGCGCGCGTGAGCGGGCGCGAGATGCGGCTGGAGGTCCCGGTCGGCTGGCGGGCGCGGGACGCCCTTCCGATCGGCGAGCGGAAGCAGGACGTGGTCCTGATGAGCCCGTACTCGAGGTCGTGGGACGTCCGGATCGACCTGCCGCGCGGCGCGCGCGTGGTACGGAAGCCGCCGCAGGGCAGCCTCGTCGCGCGCTGCTTCCGGTTCGAGCGGTCCGTGTCCGCCTCGGGCGCGACCGTCCGGGTCAGGCAGTCGTTCGAGTCCTTGTGCGCCAGGATCCCGGTCGCCGAGTACCCGGAGCACAGGGCGCGCGTCGAGGAGATCGATCGTATGCTCGGGGAGGACCTGGTCCTTTCGATGTGACGGACCGGGCGTGCCGGAGGTGTGGCGTGAGAGCTTGCAGAGGAGTCCCGAGGCGGACGGGTCGGATCCCGGCGATGGCGGCGGTGGCCGCGACGATGCTCGCGACGCTCGCGGCGGCGGCCGCGACGGACGGTGCAGGCGTCGCGAAGGCCCGCACGCCTCCCGTTCCGCACGTCAGGCGCGTGCACCCGACGAACCGGGTGGCCGTGGTCTGCGACGGGTGCGGAGGGTCCCCCGCGTCGGCGCCGAGGTGGGTCGCGGACCTCTCGGCGCGGCTGACCGCGGCCGGGTACGAGGCGCTGCCCGTTGCCGCGCCCCCGCCCGCGGACGACCCGGGGCCTGGGCGCGCGGGGTGGCTGGCGGTGGTGGACGCGCGGCCCGCCGCGAAGGAGGCCGCCCGCCCGATCCCGGTGATCCCGCTCGTGCCCGCGTCGGGCGCCGCCGCGCTGGACGCGGTGGCCGCGAGGCTCGACACCCTGCTCGAGCCGCCCCGCGGGCCGGCGCCCGTGCGGGTCCTCTTCGTGGTCACGCGGGAGCCGGGCGACGGTCTCGACCTGTCCCAGCAGGCTGCCTGGGTCGCGAGATACGCCCGCCTGGACGCGGACTTCCTCGACGTGCACGAGATCGGGCGCGTCGCGTCGCGGTGGCTCGACCGCTACGCGGCCGTGGTGCTCGCGACGCCGGACATGCCGCTCGGGCTTGCCCCGCGGGTCGCGCGCACGCTGGACGGCTACGTGGCCCGGGGGGGCGGCGTCGCCGCGGTCGCGGGCGTCGGGGACGACGAGCTGATGCCGCTGTTCGGGATCCTCTCGGACGACGGGAAGGAGAAGCCGATCTCGGGGATCGCGTGCGAGGGCACGTTCGTCCCGGGCGCGGGCGGGCTCGACCCCCTGATCCCGGCATGGGAGGGCGACACCTCCTCGACGCTCTCGCTCGACAAGTCCGCCGTGGTGCACTGCCGGGCCGCGGCGAAGGGCGCCCGGATTCCGATCGCCTTCACGATGACGAGGGGCGCCGGGCGCGCGTTCTACTGGCACGGCGGCCAGCTCGCGGGGAGGAGCGAGCGCGGGCTGCTCCTGCTCGCGGTGCTCGAGGCGGCGGCGCCGGCGGCCGCGGCGATGCTCGACGCGCTCGTGTTCTACGTGGACGACTGTCCGCGCCCGATCTGGGGCGAGCCCGGCGAGACCCCTGCCGACGGGACCGCCGCGGAGGACCGGCCGGACGCGCGCTTCTTCCTGGACGCCTGGTGGCCGAGCGCGAGCGCGCTGATGGCGCGTCACCGGATCAAGCCGACGTACGCCCTGATGATGACCTACGACGGCACGGTCGCCCCGCCGTTCCGCCCGGTCCTGGACGACGGGTGGGGGCCGTCGGCGCGCACCCTGTTCGCGCGTGCCGTGTCCGGGCCGCACGAGCTGGCGCTCCACGGGTACAACCACCAGTCGCTCACCCTGACCGCGGACGAGAAGAACAAGGCCTGGCCGGGGTCCGCCGAGATGGAGGCGGCCCTGATCCAGGCCCGGGCGGCCTGGCCCGCGGTCGCGGGGACCGCGCCTCCGCCGCGGGTCTATGTGCCCGCGCACAACGTCGTGGACCCGGCGGGCAAGCGGGCGGTCCTGGCCGTGTTCCCCGAGGTCACCGCGATCGCCTCGATCTGGGTCGGGGACGGCGCCGAGACGTCCCAGGAGTTCGGCCCGGACCCGGACCTGCCGGGCGTGACGGACGTGCCGCGCGTGTCGTACGGCTACCCCGGGCCGGAGTCCGCGTTCGAGATCCTGAGCGCGCTCGCGAGTCCGGGCGTGTTCTCGCACTTCGTGCACCCGGACGACATCCTCGACCCGAAGCGCGAGAAGGGGCAGTCCGCGGAGCAGACGCACGCCCGGCTCGGGGCCCTGCTCGAACGCGTGGACGCGGCGTACCCGTTCCTGAGGCGGCTCGGCGGGTCGGAGCTGGCGGCCGAGGTCGTGCGGCTGGAGCCGGCGCGCCTGGAGGTCACGCGCACGGCGCGGTCGCTCCAGATGCGCACCCGTCACGCGGGGGCGGGCGGGATGTCGGTCATGGCCCGGCTCCCGCGCGGCGCGAGCCCGACCGCGCACGGGTGCGAGCAGGTCTTCGCCGCGCCCGCCGAGGGGCGGTTCCACTACCGCCTCGGCGAGTCCGCGTGCACGGTGAGGTGGTAGCAGGGCCCGGTCAGGATTCGCAGACCCCTTCCTGGCAGGTCCCGACGCAGTCGCCGCACGTCCTGCCGCACCCGTCCGGGCCGCACTCCTTCCCCCCGCACTTCGGCACGCAGGCGTCCGGCGAGTCGGGCAGGTCCCCGCCCGCGGTCTCCTGGGGCGCGTCGACCGGCTCGACCCGAACCCCGCCCGTCCCTTCGCCGCACGACCCCATCGCAAGTGCCGCGAACGCGACGAGTCCCGTCCAACGCACGAGCCGAGACATGAGCCGAGCTCCCGCTGCGAGCCGCAGGCATTGCAACCCGCAAGCCGCCGCTCCGGGCGCCGTGCTATCCTGCGGCGCGATGGGCGCGGATGCCGGCAGCGGCGGGGGCGGGAAGCGGACGGGCGGCGGCGGTCGCGGAACGACCGCGCTGCTCGTGGCCGCGATCGTGGTCGCGGTCGGGATCGAGGCGGTGCGCGCCCCCGAGGTGCACATCGACCTCGCCCCGCTGTACGCCGCGGCCGTGCTCTTCGACCAGGGCCGCGTCGCGGAGGCGTACGACCTGGACCCGTCCGACGCGCGGTACGGCGGCGCGGCGCTGACCGGGGCCGCGCGCGCCCGGGGATACCCGGTGAAGCGGGTGCTCCGCTACCTCCACCCCCCCGCGGTCGCGGCGGCCCTGGTGCCCCTGACGCTCCTCGACTTCCCGGAGGCCGCGCTCGCGTTCCGCCTGGCGTCGCTGCTCGCCCTCGCGGTCGCGGCCGCGCTCCTGGGACGCCTCGCCGGCGGCGGCGCGGGCCGGGCGGCGTTCGCGCTGCTCGCCATGCTGCTCGCGGACCCGGTCCGCATGACGCTCGACCTCGGCCAGACGAACGCCCTGGTCCTGCTGCTGGTCGCGGCCGGCGTGCTCGCGCGGTTCGAGGTCCTCGCCGGGGCGGCGGTCGGGCTCGCGGGCGTGCTCAAGACCTACGTGCTCGCGGTGCCGGTCGTCATGCTCGCGGCCGGGCGCTGGAAGGGCGCGGTCGCCGCGGCGGTCGCGCTCGCCGCGGTCCACGGGGCCGCGCTCGCGGTGTCGCCCGACGGGACCGGTGCGTACGCCGACATGGCCAGGGATCTGTCGGGGATGCAGTTCCTGTGGCCGGACCAGCAGTCCGCCGCGGCGCAGGTCTCGCGGGTCGAGACCGGGTTCGAGGAGGCGGACCTCGCGTCCTGGCGCGATTCCGCGGTCCCGGCCGGCACCGGAGGCCCGGTCGCCGTCGGGTGGGCCGTGGTCGTGCTGGGCGGGGCCGCGCTGCTCGCCTGGCGCCGGAAGCCCGACCTGCCCGCGGCCGGGGCGCTCGGCATCGTGTCGGGCATGCTCGCGAGCCCGGTCCTGCACACGCACTACCCGGTGCTCCTCGCGGTCCCCGCGGCCTGGATGGCGGGGCGCGGCCGCGCGGACGCGCCGGCGTGGATCCTCGTGGCCGGGCTGGCGCTGGCGGCGCTGCCGCTGCACCGCGGGGAGGCGCCGTTCCTGCTGCACTACCTGTCCGGCACCGGCGTACACTGGGCGTTCGTGACGCGGACGCTCGCCGGGGTCGCGCTCGCGTTCGCGGGCGTGGCGTGGGCCGTGGCGGCAGGCGGAGGCGGGAGAGGCCGGGCCTCGGAGTGAGGAGCGTCGCGCGCGGCCGGCGCGGACGTCCTCGCCGACCCCGGGAGGGAGAGGCTTGGAGGAGCGCGAGTACGAGGTGATGGCCTCGGTCGAGGACCGTCACTTCTGGTTCGTCGGCACGCGCGGGATGGTGCGCGACGCGGTGCTGGCGGCGCGCCTGCCGCGGGACGCCGAGGTGCTGGACCTCGGGTGCGGGACCGGCGGGACCATGAAGGCCCTGGCCGGGCTCGGCCGGTTCACGGGCCTCGACACGAACGAGACCGCGGCGAGGCTCGCGGAACGGCGGACCGGGAATCGCGTGGTCCTGGGGTCCGGCACCTCGCTGCCGTTCGGGGACGCGTCGTTCGACGCGGTGCTCGCGCTCGACGTGTTCGAGCACATCGAGGACGACCTCGCCGCGGTGCGGGAGGCTCGCCGCGTGCTCCGGCCGGGCGGCGCGCTGGTCGCGACCGTGCCGTGCCACCCGTTCCTGTGGAGCGCTCACGACCGCGCCCTCCACCACGTCCGGCGCTACACCCGGCCGGGCTTCCTGGCGGTGCTCCGCGAGGGAGGCTTCAGGGTCGAGCGCGCCACCTGGACGAACGCCATCCTGTTCCCGGCGGTCGCGGCCGTGCGGCTGGCGGGGCGCGCCGTGCCGCGACACGGTGAGGGCGCCCCGCGCAGCGACGCCCAGGTGCGGCTCGGCCCGCTCAACGGCCTGCTGTCCGCGGTGTTCCAGGCCGAGCGGCGGCTCGTGCGCCGGCTGGACCTCCCGTTCGGGGTCTCGCTGCTCGTCGTGGCGCGACCCTCTCGTTGACTCCCGCACCGGTACTGGCTACGCTCGATCGTCGTGACCGCCCGCATCGCGACGCTGCTGGTCCTTGCCCTCGCGCCGCCCGCGTGCGGTCGCGACGGGGACGCGCCGCGCACGGATTCCCCGATCGCGGCGGCGACGGCGCCGGGCGCGGAGACGCCTGTCCCGGGACCCAAGGCGCCGTCCCCGATGCCGAAGCACCAGGTGCTGGTCGGCGGATGCGAGCGGGATTGCGCGGACGCGGGGGCTGCGGTCGCGGGCTTCCTGGCGGCCACGGCCGATCCGGCCGGGGCGGAGCGGGCCGAGCGCTTCCTCGACAGCACCACGCTCGTGGTGGACGGGGAGGCCCTGGGCGCCCGGTGGGTCGCGATGTGGAAGGAGTTGAAGGCGGCGACCCGGAAGGCCGAGATCCGGGACGCGACGCGGTCGCTGTCCGGTTGGACCGAGGGGCTGTCGCCGGACCAGGTGCGGGGCGCGCTGTCGGCCGGCGCGAAGTCGCGGCGGGTCTGGACGACCGAGGCCGAGTTCGAGTTCTCGCCGCCGACACGGCCGCCGTGGACGATCCGGCTCAGGCCGCGCGGGCTCGAGTGGCTGATCGTCGAGGTCCGGCGGGCCGCGCCGGGGGAAGGCACGGACGCGGAGCGGACGCCGGGGAGGTGATCATGGACTCGAGGGAACTGCGGTCCCAGCCGCGCTACATCACGCGGATCTTCGGCGTGTTCAGCCGGGACATCGACCTGGACGAGACCGAGGTCCTGATGACGAACATGAGCCTGGGCGGGGCGTTCGTGCGGACGGAGGCGCCCGCGCCACCGGGCACGCCGGTCACGCTCCGGATGTACGTGCCGGGCCAGGACGTCCCGCTGTCCGTGGCCGGCGAGGTCGTGTGGTGGCGCAGGCCCGACCAGGGCGGCGACCCGGGCATGGGCGTCAAGTTCGTGCAGGTCGCGAAGGGCGACCTCGAGAAGATGAAGAAGTACCTCGCCACGCTCGTCGAGGAGGAGATGTTCCGGGCCTGACCGGCGGCGCACCTCCGGGCATCGAGACGTGACGGTCCCTACTTTCCCACGCAGAACCTGCGGAACACGCGATCGAGCACGTCCTCGGCGACCGCGCGGCCGGTGACCTCCAGCAGCCGACCGATCGCGGCGCGCAGGTCCGCGGCCACGACCTCGAGCGGCGCGTCCGTCGCGAGTCCGTCCGCGGCGCGGGCCAGCATCGCGCGCGCGTCCGACACGGCCCGCTCCTGGCGATCCCCCGCGATCACGCAACCGGCGACACGTCCGCCCGTCGCCGCCTGCGAGGCGAGCGCCCCGATCGCGCCGGCCAGCTCCGGGATCCCGCGCCCGTCCACGGCCGACGTGGCGAATACCCGGGCGCCCTCCGGCGGGTCGAACGCGGGTGCCGACGACCACAGGTCGGCCTTGGTCAGCGCGACCAGCGGGGGCCGGAACCCGGGGTCCCCGTCCGGCGCCGAGCCGGGGTCGCGTCCGTCCACGACCAGGACGACGCAGTCCGCGTCCGCGGCCGCGGCCCGTGCGCGCGCGACCCCCTCGGCCTCGACCGGTCCGGCCGGGGCGCGGATCCCGGCCGTGTCCAGCAGCAGGCAGCGGGCCCCTGCGAGCGACGCGGCCTCCCCCACCACGTCGCGGGTGGTGCCGGGCTCGTGGTGGACGATCGCGCGGGGGCGGCCGAGGAGGGCGTTGAACAGGCTCGACTTTCCCGCGTTCGGCGCGCCCGCGAGCGCGACGCGGAACGACGCGAGCGACGGCCTCGCCGCGCGGGCGGCGTCGAGCCAGGACCCGGTGGCCGCTACCCCGTCCGCGATCGCGTCCCGGACCGCGTCGAGGTCCGGCGCGAGCCCCGCGTCGTCCGCCACGTCGAGCGCGGTCTCGCAGTCCGCGAGCGCGTCCGCGAGCCGGTCCGCGAGCGCGACGACCTCGGCCGACGGCCGGCCGGACAGCGCGTCGAGCGAGAACGCGACCGCGTCCGCGCCGCCGGCTTCCGCGAGCAGGGCGACCGCCTCGGCCTGGACGAGGTCCATCCTGCCCGCGGCGAGCGCCCGCCGCGTGAACTCGCCGGGCGCGGCGGGCCGCGCGCCCGCCCGGAGGCACGCGTCGAGCACGCCCCGGAGCACGGCCGGGCCGCCGTGGCAGTGCAGCTCCGCGGACTCCTCGCCCGTGTAGGACGCGCCCTCGCGGAAGAACACGACCATCGCGTCGTCGAGCGGGCGCCCGTCCGCGGGGTCCGAGAGCCGCGCGCGAGACAGCCGCCGGTCCTCGAACGGCCGGGGCAGGCCCGGGCACAGCCGGGCCGCGACGTCGTGCGATCCCGCGCCCGACAGGCGGACCACGCCGATGGCCGCGGTCCCGGCCCCGGTGGCGATGGCGGCGATGACGTCGTGCGCGCGGTCCATAGGGGCCGGATCCTACCGCAAGCTCGGGCGGGCCGGCTGATCGAGCGGCGGGCACGGGTACGGGTACGGGCACGGACCGGGCCCGAGCCCGATCGGGGTGGACCTTCCCCGCCGCATGCGGAGGCACGCCCGCCCGAGGGGGGCGATCAGGTCGTCTCGAAACGTCATGAGTTTGGCGAGCTTCTCGAACTTGCGTTAGTCAGTCTCTGGAAACAAGTCGCCGG
>VGRB01000064.1 GCA_016875475.1 Deltaproteobacteria bacterium | reverse complement strand
GTGGCGACCTCCACACCATCGTGCGCCTGCCGAACGGGGTCTTCGCGCCGTACACCGGCATCAAGACCAACGTGCTGTTCTTCGAGAAGGGCCGGCCCACGACCGAGACCTGGTTCTACGAACACCCCTACCCGGCCGGCTGCAAGTCCTACAGCAAGACCAAACCCATGCGAATCGAGGAGTTCGCAGCCGAGAAGGCGTGGTGGACCGACCGGAAGGAGACCGAGCGCGCGTGGCGCGTGCCCATCGACGAGGTCCGGCGCCGCGGGTTCAACCTCGACATCAAGAACCCGAACGCGCCCGAGGCCGGGGTCGAGGACCCCGACGTTCTCCTCGCCCGCTACGCCAGGTCGGCGCAGGACGTCACGGACGCCCGGGAGGCGTTGAAGGCCGCGCTGCGGCAGGCCCTGGAGCGGGGGGACGCCTGATGGACGCGACCGCGCTCCTCGCCCGCTACGCCAGGTCGGCGCAGGACGTCACGGACGCCCGGGAGGCGTTGAAGGCCGCGCTGCGGCAGGCCCTGGAGCGGGGGGACGCCTGATGGACGCGACCGCGCTCCTCGCGAGCTTCGACGCGATCGCCGAGGCCCCCGGCGGCGTGGCGAAGCTGCGAGCGGCGATCCTGGACCTTGCGGTGCGGGGGCGGCTGGTGCCGCAGATGCCGGGGGAGGAGACCGGCGATAGGGAGTGGCTTCGGTGCCGATTCGACCAGGTCGCGCGGATCGAGAGTGACCTGGTGGACCCATCCCGCTACCGGTCGCTGCCGCACATCGCTCCGGACCGCATCGAGAAGTCGACCGGGAGGCTACTGCCCTTCCGTACGGTTGGCGAGGATGGCGTCACCAGTGGGAATCACAGGTTCTGGAAGGGGCAGATCCTCTACTCGAAGATCCGGCCGAACCTCAACAAGGTCGCCATCGCCCCGGTCGATGGGCTCTGCAGTGCTGACATGTACCCGATTCGGGCCACCGGGATCGACACGAGGTACCTGCATCTGTACATGCGCTCGGACGCGTTTCTGGCCCAGGTGACCTCCGGCGACAACCGGCTGGCGATGCCCAAGGTCAACCAGACGCAACTAGCCGGTGTAGCCGTCCCGCTCCCCCCGCGCGCGGAGCAGCATCGCATCGTGGCCAAGGTGGACGAGCTGATGGCCCTCTGCGACCGACTGGAGCGGTGCCGGGAACAGCGGGAAGCTGGTCGGGAGCGCGCGCGGACGGCGGCGCTGGATGCGCTCTCGAACGCGGCGACCGACGACGACCTCCAGGCCGCCTGGGCCCGCGTCCGCGACCACTTCGACGATCTGGTCGGCTCCGGCTCGGACGTGGCGAGCCTGCGCCAGGCGATCCTGCAACTGGCGGTGCGCGGCAGGCTGGTGCCTCATGAAGCCGCCGAAGGCCACGCAAACGCGTTCCTTGGGCTTCGGTCATGTCGATCGCTCAACGACGACGAGCCGTTCGCCTTGCCAGATCGATGGGCGTGGACAACGCTCGGTCGCCTCGGGCACCTCGTGGGTGGCGGCACCCCGTCGAAGGGGAACGCTCGGTTCTGGGGCGGGGGCATCCCATGGGTCAGCCCGAAAGACATGAAGTCCGACGAAATCAACGACTCGATCGACCACGTGACCGAGGAAGCGCTGGCTGAGTCTGCAATCCATCGAATCGAGCCCGGGGCCGTCCTGATGGTCGTGCGGGGCATGATCCTTGCCCGCACGTTCCCTGCTGCATTGGCGCGCGCGACCGTGACGATCAACCAGGACATGAAGGCGCTGATCCCGTTCCGGGACGACATCTCCCCGTTCCTGCTGCTGCTTGTCAAGGGCGCGACGGCCCGTGTGCTCGCGCTGGTCCAACGCTCGACACACGGCACGTGCAAGCTGCCCTTCGGCAAGCTGGCGGGGCTTCCCGTCGCCGTCCCTCCCCTCGCCGAGCAGCACCGCATCGTGGGCAAGGTCCAGGCGCTCATGGCGGTCTGCGACCGCCTTGAGGCCGCCGTCCTCCGGCGCCGGCAGGCGGCGGAGGAACTCGCCTCGTCGCTCGCGGTCACGGCACTTCGCCTCGAGGGGGATGCGTGCGCCTCCGCGGAGTCGCCGGCCGGGTCGATCCACGTCGCGCCTTGATGCGTGTCCTCCCGCACCCTTCGGAAAGCGCATCAGACCGGAACCGCGATCCGCACCTGGTTCGCGACGGGCGTCCAGACGTCGGCCTCGACGGCGGGCGTCTCGATCGTGACGACCAGTGAGTACCTCGCCTTGTGCGCGCGGAGGTCCTCCCGACCGCGCCACCAGCCGACCACCGGGTACACCGCCACGACTCCGCGCGCCGCGAGTTCCGCCGCCGTGCCCTCCCATATGTCGCAGTGGAGCGACCCCCGGGTCCGGAGTTGACGACCGAGGCACCAGGAAGCCGAGTCGCTGGACGTGGACGCCTCCTCGTCCTCCTCGGCCTGGGCCTCCCGGTTCAGCCGGCGATGGAACTCCTCCTCGTCCTCGGTGGGCGTCTTCACGTCGAACCGCAGCCCGTAGGACTGATACTGGAATCGGCTCTTGAACCCCCTCCGTGCCGGGTCGGGCTCGACGAAGTAGGACAGCGTGACGCGCATCACCACCGGCGTGGCGCCGAGCCCCATGAGGACGTCCTGCGGCCACGGCAGGCGGTGGAGATGGATCTCCTTGAACCGGTCGCCATCGAAGGGGTCGATCGCCTGCTGGACGACGAGCGTGAGCCGGTTCGCGGCGCTCTCGATCGCGCGGCCGACGTCCGGCACCCCGAAGCCGAAACAGCGAAGGAACGACTCCTTGCTCCCCTGCAACACCGGCTGGCCCTGGATCCTCGCCGGGATGACGTGCCACGGCCCCGGCCCGGAAGCAACGTCCAGCACCCGGCTCCGAGTGACGAGTTCCTCCAGCCGCCCGCGCATCGCCGGGGTCCAGCGCGCCGAGTGCACGATCAGCGCGCGCACCGTCTCGGGCCAGGCCCGCGGATACGCTGCCTGGACCGCCGCGGCCATGCGGGCCACGAGGGCCGCGGCAGCGCTCGTCCCGTTCATCGCCGCGAGCAGCTTCGACTCGATCCGGTGATGGCAGGTCACAAGGCACAGATCGTCCACCCAGTCGAACGTTCCGCCCGGCGACCGCGCCACGTTTCCGCCCTCGGCCACGACGTCCGGCTTCAGCGGTGCACCCCGGAAGGGCGTGGAATTGCGGGCCTGTGCCAGCCAGGCGAGCGACGTCCTGCTGTGCGGGGCCAGGTCGCCGCAGGCCGCCACCGGGGTCCATCCCGCGAACTCTCCGCGAGGGATCGTGATCCGCTCCGTGGAGGCGCCGACCGTCAGCGCGTTCCACGCCTGGCCCGGCTCCTCGATGCCGGCCGCTCCCGCGAGGTGCTCCCCGAAGTAGTCGTCGGTCCGGGGAACCGCGGCGTTTCCGGCAGCGAGCACGAACAGCCGCCGCTCGCCCTGGCCGCCCTCGTCCACGCCGGATGCGAGCCGGTCGACCTCGGCCGACCATGAAGACGGCCGGCCGAGGTCGCAGTCGGAGGTGCTGGTCGCCAGCAGGACGACCCGCTGGCGGGCCGGGTTCTCAACCTCCGCCCGGGCCACGCAGGCGGCCGTGATCGCACCGAAGGAGTGCTCCGGGTTGGCGCCGGCCGGCGGAAGGATCTTGACCGACTCGAGCCGGTGCGTCGCCACGACCTCCCCGCTTCCGGCGAGGTGGTCGGCGTGGTCCCCGATGAGGGCCAGCCCTGCCATGCCCGTCCCGTGGCCCTTGTGGTCGTGCACGCCCCACGCCCGGTTGCAGGTCAGGGTATCGCGCTCGTCGAGCGCCCGCACGAGGACCGGGTGCATCCGCGTCACGCCCGTGTCCAGCACGCACACGGCTGGAGCGTCGGCGGGGGGCGGGACCAGCCGCTCCGCGAGGTCGCGGACGAGCGGCGCCTGCTCCCAGACGGGCAGGTCAAGCACGCGCGAGACAGGGAACTTCGCGAGCCGCAGCTCGGCGAGGTCGTTGAGGAGGTCCACCGAGTGCGTCAGGTCGGCCGGTGCGGCCCGGACCAGGGCAACGAGGCGATCCGGGAACGCGAGGATCTCGTCGTCGCGGGTCTCGAGTCCGCGCTGCCTCGCATAGGACCGCAGCCGGTCGAGCCCGGCCCGGTCCCCTCCGGGACTTCGCACCCACACCTCCAGCCATGCCGGCTGGTCCATGGCCGGAAAGGGAGCCGCCGGCTCGGTCCACATCGCTTCGAGCGTCATCAGCCGGATCTCGGAGATGCTCTCGACGAGGCCCCGGTGCACCGGGTGGCCTGCATCGGTCCGCCGGCTCAGGTACTCCTCGAACCTGCCGAGGAAGTAGCCGACCTCTCCTTCCGGGATGAAAACGTTTGCGACCTGGATGCCCGCGACCGTGTTCGTGGAACGGAGTTCGATCCCGTGACCCGGGAGGTCGAGCCTGTCCAGCGCGACCTCGAATCCGGGCTCCCCGCGGACCGATACCAGGAGGCCCCGGGGCGCGCCCAGGACCAGGGCATCGGGGGCCGTGCGCCGCTCGATGGTCTCCCGCCACGCGGCCTCCAGGCGGCCCAGCAGCATCCGGCCGTGATCGGGCGGCCTGGCCGGCAGCGGCGGCGAGCGGCCCCCGGACCCCGGAGACGCGAACGGCTCGATCCGTGGCGGCCAGGGCACGAAGACATGGGACTTGCGGTCATCCGGCATGTCCGAACCCCGGTACTATGCGCGTCGGGCGCGGCGCTCCCCGAGCGCGCGGACGAGGCCCTCGGTGTCGACAGCCGCGCGATCCGCAAGGATGGCCTCTTTGGCGGCATCCGTCGCGGCGCTGACCACGTCGGAATGCGAGAGCCCCCTGGCCGCCTCGACAGCCGCCGTCCAGTCGACGCCGGCCGTGGACAGGAGGGCCAGACGCGAGCGCATGGCGTCGATGATGATGTCGTCGGAGGGGAGGTCGTACTCGATCACGTCGTCGAAGCGTCGGAATACCGCCGGGTCCAGGAGGTCGGGGTGGTTCGTCGCGGCCACGATCAGGCTCGCGGAACCGTCCTGCTCGACGAACTGGAGGAACGAGTTCAGGATTCGCCGGACCTCGCCGACGTCGTTGGCCGCGGCCCGCCGGCCCGCGATGGCGTCGAACTCGTCGAACAGGAACACGCCGCGCGTCCGGGCCATTGCGTCGAACACGAGCCGGAGCTTGGCAGCGGTCTCGCCCATGAACTTCGTGATGAGTCCGTCCAGGAGCGTGGTCAGGAGCGGGAGGTGCAGTTCGCCCGCGAGCGCGCTCGCGGTCATCGTCTTGCCGGTGCCGGGGGGGCCGAGGAGCAGCAGCTTCCGCCGCGGTTCGAGCCCGTGCGCCCGGAGCTTGTGCTGCTGGCGCTGCTCCGCCACGACTCGGCGGAGCCTAGCCCTGACACCCGCGTCGAGGACCATGTCGGACAGCCGGAGCGCGGGCGACGAGGCGGCCAGCAGTCCCACCAGTTCGCCGCGCGGCTGAGCAATGGACAGCGGCCCGGCCGGGGCGCCGGCGGGCGCTCTGGCCTGCGCAGCGTCAACCATCCGGCGCAGTTCCGTGGCGACCCTCGCGTGGCCCTGCCTGGCGGCCTGCGCGGCGACCTGCATCGCGACGGCGTAGAACCGATCCTCGTCACCGTCGAGGTGGCACCGCAGCAGCGCCTTGACCTGGTCCGTGGTCGGCATCCGGGGCCCTTCCGTCGCACCAAGTCGATTCTACCTCCATGGTGTGACTTGCGACCAAGCAGGTGCAAGAAGACCGGTCCGAACGCGCCGGGCACGACGCGGGCCCCGCCCTCCCCTCGCCTTCACCGCGCCGCGCCCGCCGGCTCCACCCGCACCACCCGGTCCCTGGCGGGGCCGCACGTGCCGCGGCGATCGCAGTTGCTCGTGGTCAGGTAGAGGTACCCGTCCGGACCCGACACCACGTCCCGGATGCGGCCGAGACCTCCCTCCGCCTCGTCCCCCACGAAGCAGGCCTCGTGCAGGACGACCGACCTGCGGTCCGGGGACAGGACGAGGCGCAGCAGGGCCCGCGAGCGCAGCGTGCCGACCATCACGCTCCCGGTCCACTCGGGTACCTTGTCGCCGCGATAGACCGCGAGGCCGCCGGGCGGCGCCGCGTCCGCGAACACCAGCACCGGGGCCACCGTGCCGGCGGGGGCGTCGCACTTCCAGCCCTCCGGCCAGCCGAGGTCGTCGCCGGGGCGAGCGACCGAGACCTCGTCCGCGCCCCGGAGGCCCGGAATCTCGCCGCTCGGGCCGTGGTCCGCGACCACGAGCGTTGGCGGCGTGGTCGGCCCGGCCGCGTCGAGGAAGTCGAACGCCTGGAGGTTCCGGAGCCCGGACAGCACGTTCGGGGAGCCGGCCACCGGGTTCCCGGGCGCGGGCGCCCCGTCGAAGGTCACCCGCAGCAGCTTGCCCGCGATCGAGGCCCGGTCGCGCGACAGCTCGCGCCGCTTCGTGTCCCCGGTCGAGGCCCAGAGCAGGCCGTCCGGGCCGACCCGCAGGCGGCCGCCGAGGTGGATCGACGCGGCGGGGATCCCGGACAGCACGACCCTGTCGCGACGCGCGGTCGGACCGCTGGCGGACGCGCCGTCCGCGGACAGGGTCCAGCGCTCGATCCGGCTCTCGTCGCCCCCGCGCTCGGTCGCGAACACGAAGAACGCCCGCGACCTCGCGAAGTCGGGCGCCGCCGCGATCCCGAGCAGGCCGCACTCTCCCTGCGCCTCGACGTCGAGCGTGGCGACGGGGCGCGGGTCCAGGCGGCCTTCGCGAACGCGGCGGATGCGTCCGGGGCGCTCGGTGACCGGCAGGTCCCCCCCGGGCAGGAACGCGAGGCCCCATGGGACCTCCAGGCCGTCGACCACGGTCACCGCGCGAACGGACACCGTCCCGTCCGGGCCGGCGCCGGAGGGCACGATCAGGCAGTCCGCCGAGGCCCCGGGGGCGGACGCGAGCACGGCGGCGGGAAGAAGGACGGCGGGTCCGCGCATGGTCATGCCTCCGGCGGGGGCGGCTCCGGCGCGGGTGGGGATGACGTCGGCGCGGGCCGGGCCACCGACACCGCGATCGCGCCCGCGAGGATCCCCGCGATCACGCCCAGCGACACGCCGATCGGGACGTGCCACCACTCGGCGATCAGCATCTTGACCCCGACGAACACCAGCACGGCCGCGAGCCCGGGCCGCAGGTAGCGCAGCCGGCCGAGCGCCCCGGAGAGCAGGAAGAAGAGGGCGCGCAAGCCCAGGATCGCGAAGATGTTCGAGGTGTAGACGATGAACGGGTCGTCCGTGACCGCGAAGACCGCGGGCACCGAGTCGACCGCGAACACCACGTCGGTCGCCTCGATCGTGACCAGCACCAGAAACAGCGGCGTCGCGAGTAGGCGGCCGCCCTCGCGGACCACGAGCCGCGTGCCCCGGTACCCGTCCGTCGCGGGGACGAGGCGGCGGAATGCCCGGTACGCGAGGTTCCTCTCGGGGTGGACCACGGCGCCGCGCTCGAAGAAGAGCTTCCCGCCGACCCTCGCCGTCGTCCCGACAACGGCAGGGACGGGCATTCCGCGCTGTCGCCCGGTCCGCACGGCAGGCAGTCCCGAACGATACCCGTCGAGACGCGTACCCCACGTCCCCGACCCGGCAGGCCCCAGGGACATCGATCGGAGGGGGGCGCGGCTCGCCCCCCTGCCCGCCGCCCCGCGTTGCGGGGCGCGGGCCACCCCCCTTGCGCGCCCGCCTTGCGGGCGCGGAGCGCGCCGCGCCTCAGCGCGGATCGCTCGGGACGGGGCAGCCCTGCGGGCCCCGTGCTACCATACGCGGCCATGAAGCCGTACTTCCTGTCGTTCGTGTCCATCTTCGTGGTGATGGACGTCATCGGGACCCTCCCCATCTTCCTGTCGATGACCGAGGGCACCACCGCGCGGCAGCGGCGCACGGTCTCCGCGCAGGCGGTCGCCGCGGGCGCCGCGGCCGCGGTCGGGTTCATCTTCGCGGGCCAGTGGCTGTTCGCGGTGCTCGGGATCACGATCTACGACTTCCGCGTCGCGGGCGGCCTCCTGCTGCTCGTGTTCGCGGTCCACGACCTCCTGTTCGCGCACGCGGCGCGCCGCGAGGCGAGCCCCTCGCTCGGCGTCGTCCCGATCGGCATCCCGCTGCTCGTCGGCCCGGCCGTCCTGACCGGCCTGCTCCTGTCCGTGGACACCTACGGGCTCACGCCGACGCTCGCCGCGCTCGGGGCCAACCTCGTGATCGCCTTCGTGGTCTTCTCGTTCGGCCACTGGCTGATCCGCCTGATCGGCGAGGCCGGGGCCAAGGGGATCGGAAAGATCGCGAGCCTGCTGCTCGCCGCCATCGCCGTGATGATGATCCGATCGGGGATCGAGGCGATGGTCCGCGGCGGCCGCGGCTGAACGCCGTCGCGGGCGCGGCCGGGCGCATCACGGCCGCGGCTGAACGCCGTCGCGGGCGCGGCCGGGCGCGTCGCGGCCCGCGGCCGAACGCATCGTCCGATGCCCGTTGTCACGGCGGGCACGGATCCGCGCTTGACTCGGGGTCCGCGCGGGGGTAGTCGGGAGTCGGCTCCGCGGGACGGCCCGCGGTACTGAAGGAGTCGGAATGGGAAGCACAATCCGGAAAAAGGACGCGCTCGACTACCACAGCCGGTGGCGGCCCGGAAAGGTCGAGGTCGTCCCGTGCAAGCCGTGCGTGACGCAGCACGACCTGTCGCTCGCCTACACGCCGGGCGTGGCGCAGCCGTGCCTCGAGATCGCGGCGAACCCCGGGGACGTCTATGCCTACACGACCAAGGGCAACCTGGTCGCGGTCGTGTCGAACGGGACCGCGGTGCTCGGCCTGGGCGACATCGGTCCGGCCGCGGGCAAGCCGGTCATGGAAGGGAAGGGCGTCCTGTTCAAGCGGTTCGCGGACGTGGACGTCTTCGACATCGAGGTGGACTCGAAGGACCCGGACGAGGTCGTCAACGTCGTCCGTGCGATCGCGCCGACGTTCGGCGGGATCAACCTCGAGGACATCAAGGCGCCCGAGTGCTTCTACATCGAGGAGAAGCTCAAGGGCATGCTGGACATCCCGGTCTTCCACGACGACCAGCACGGCACGGCCATCATCTCGGCCGCCGGGCTGCTGAACGCCGTCGAGATCGTGGGCAAGGACATCTCGAAGCTCACGGTCGTGATCTGCGGGGCCGGCGCCGCGGGCATCGCCTGCGCGAACCACTACATCTCGTGCGGCGTGAAGCTCGAGAACATCCTGATGTGCGACACCAAGGGGGTGATCCACGAGGGCCGCAGCGACGGGATGAACCCCTACAAGAAGAAGTTCTCCCGCGCGACCCAGGCCCGCACGCTCGCGGACGCCATGGAGGGCGCGGACGTGTTCCTCGGCCTGTCCGTCAAGGGCATGGTCACCCCCGCCATGGTCGCGTCAATGGCCAGGGACCCAATCATCTTCGCGATGGCGAACCCGGACCCCGAGATCGGCTACGACGAGGCCAAGGCGGTCCGCAAGGACCTGATCATGGCGACCGGCCGGTCGGACTTCCCGAACCAGGTCAACAACGTGCTCGGGTTCCCGTTCATCTTCCGCGGCGCGCTTGACGTCCGGTCGCGCGTGATCAGCGAGGGGATGAAGATGGCCGCGACGCGCGCGCTCGCCGCACTGGCCAGGGAGGAGGTCCCGGACGCCGTCGTCAAGGCGTACGGCGGCCAGCGGCTGCACTTCGGCCGCGACTACGTCATCCCGAAGCCGTTCGATCACCGCGTGCTGACGTGGGAGGCCCCGGCGGTCGCGAAGGCCGCCTGCGACGAAGGGCTCGCGGCGCTCCCGATCGAGGACTGGGACGAGTACCGCTGGCGGCTCGAGCGGCGCATCCACCCGTTCTCGTACGCGATGCGCAAGGTCTTCACGATCGCGAAGCAGGACCCGAAGCGGATCGTGTTCCCCGAGGGCGAGAGCCCGAAGATCCTGCGCGCGGCCCAGCGGCTCATCGACGAGCACCTCGCGACGCCGGTCCTGCTCGGGCGGCCCGACCGCATCGCCGAGGTGATGAAGGCCGAGGAGCTGGAGTTGCACGGCGTCGAGGTGATCGACCCGGTCTACTCGCCGCTGTTCGAACAGTTCGTTCACGCCTACAAGTCGAGGCGCGAGCGGAACGGCGTGACCGATTCGGTGGCGCGCATCGCGATGCGGTCGCCGGTCAACTTCGGCCTGATGATGGTCCAGCAGGGGCAGGCGGACGGCGTGGTCGCGGGCTTGACGATGAGCTACGCCGAGACCATGCGGCCCGCGCTGAAGATCGTCGGCCCGCGCGGCCCGAACACCTGCGTGATGGGCCTCTACATGGTCCTGTTGAAGGACGGCATCAGGTTCTTCGCGGACACGACCGTGACGATCGACCCGACCCCGGAGGACCTCGCGTGCATCGCGGTCCAGACCGCGCGTTTCGTGAAGTCGTTCGGCATCGTCCCGAAGGTCGCGATGCTGTCGTTCGCGAGCTTCGGCGCGAGCCCGTCCCCGCAGACGTGCAAGGTCCGCAAGGCCATGGAGCTGGCCCGGGTCCACGAGCCCGAACTCGCGATCGACGGCGAGATGCAGGTCGACGTCGCGTGCGACCCGGACATCGCGCGCGAGTCCTACCCGTTCAGCCGGATCCGGGGCGACGCGAACGTGTTCGTATTCCCGTCGCTCGAGTCCGCGAACATCGGCTACAAGCTGCTCGGCCGCATGGCCGGCGCGACGGTCATCGGCCCTGTCCTGCTCGGCATGGCCGCGCCGGTCAACGTGCTCGCGCACAACTGCGACGTCGAGTCCATCGTCGACCTGACCGCGTTCACCGTGCTCAAGGCCCAGCACAAGGAGCACGACCTCTAGGTCCGATGCGCCGACCTCGGGTACGATCCCCACCCGGAGGTCGCCCCTTGCGCAGCATCCCGGTCGTGCTCCTCGTCGCCGTCGTGTTCGCCCCGACCGTCGTCGCCAGGGCCGAGGACCGCCCCTTCAAGGTGGTCGTGGACCCCGGCCACGGCGGCGAGTCCATGGGCGCGCTCGGGGCCTACGGCATCTACGAGAAGTACGTGACGCTGTCGATCGCGCTGCGGCTCGGCCGCCTGCTGGAATCGGAGCAGCCGCGGGTCGCGACGTTCTTCACGCGTCGCGACGACGTGTTCGTGGACCTGCCGTCGCGGCCGGCGCTCGCCAACGCGGTCGGGGCGGACGCGTTCGTGTCCATCCACTGCAACGCGTCGCCGTCCCCGGAGCCGTTCGGGGTCGAGACGTTCTACCTCGGCGCCGGCGGGACCGACGCGGACGCCGACCAGGTCGCGGACCGCGAGAACGCCGCCGGCGCGGCCCCCGGGGAGGCCGTGCCGGAGACCGCGGACGACGCGGCGGTCGCGGCGATCCTCGGGGACCTGCGCCGCACCGGGAACCTCGTGGAATCCGCCGCGCTCGCGGAGACGGTCCAGCGGCGGCTCGCGAAGGGCTTCCCGGAGACCCAGAGCCGCGACGTGCGACAGGCCCGCTTCGCCGTGCTGAAGCGCGCGACCATGCCCGCGATCGTGGTCGAGGTCGGTTTCCTGACGCACGCGGAGGAGGGCATGAACCTCCTGCTCGCGACCTACCAGGAGCGGATCGCGGCGGCGCTGCGCGACGCGATCCTCGAATACGCGCGCGGCAGGCGCTGGTGAGGGGCGGATGGGAAGGCGCGTTCTGATGGTCGTGGCGCCCCGGGCATTCGCGGACGACGAGTACGTGCTGCCGCGCGCCGCGTTCGAGGCCGCCGGGTGCGAGGTCGCGGTCGCGTCGTCCTCGACCGGCCCGTGCCGCGGCGCCGGCGGCACCTGGGCGCGCGCGGACCGCACGGTCGCGACCGCGCGGGCGGCGGATTTCGACGCGGTGGTGTTCGTTGGCGGCGCCGGGTCCGCCGGGTACGTCGGCAGCCGGGCCGCGCACCGCCTGTGCCGTGACGCCGTCGCGGGGGGGAAGGTGCTCGCGGCGATCTGCATCGCGCCCGCCGTGCTCGCGGCCGCGGGCGTCCTCAAGGGCCTCCGCGCGACGTGCTGGCCCGAGGTCCGGGAGGCGGTCGCGCGCGGGGGCGCCACGCTCGTCGCCGAGCCGGTGGTGGCCTGCGGAAGGGTCGTGACCGCGGACGGCCCGTCGAGCGCGACCGCGTTCGGCCGTGCCGTGGTCGCGGCCCTGTCCCGGTGATCCCGCGGGGGAACTGCGGGTCAGCCTGCCGCGTCAGCCTGCCGCGCCAGCCTACCGCGTCAGCCACCGGGCCCGGCGGACCGTGACCGCGGCCCACGGGTAGACCCACTGGAGCGTCAGGAGCGAGAAGACCGCGTAGAGCACGGTGTAGGCCGCGTCCAGGCTCCGCTCGCTCCGGAGGTAGACGGCCACGTGGACGACCGAGAACACGAGCGCGGCCGCGACGGACCGGAGGAACAGCGACGGGTGCACGAGCAGCAGCCCGTAGCCGAACAGCAGCAGGTACAGCCGCAGCGGGATCTGCACGAACGTCGCGAGCCCGTCCGCGATCGCGGGCCAGTTGCGGGCGCGGCGCGCGAGCCGAGGCACCATCGCCATCCAGCGCAGGCTCTCGCGCACGTTGCTGCGGGCCCACCGGAGGTACATCAGCGAGAGCCCCCTGTAGCCCTCGGGCACCTTGGTCCGCGCGACCGCATTGCCCTGGTAGATCGTGGCGTAACCCCGCGAGAGCGCGAGGTTCGTCAGCGCGTGGTCGTCCCCGTTGTGGCAGGTCGCGCCGAGGAACCGCTGGTCCCGCCACGCGTCGATGCCGCCCCGGAGCGCGTCCATCCGCCACGCGGTCAGCGCACCCGGGCAGACGAACACGCTCCTGATGCGCGACTGGCTCGCGCGGACGAAGTCGAACCCGATCCGGTAGCGCACGCCGAGCATCCGGGTCAGCACGTTCGCGTCGCGGTTCAGGACCTCGATCCGGCCCGCGACACCGCCCACGCCCGGGTCGAGCACGATCGGCGTGACGAGCGCCCGGATCGCGTCGCGGGGCAGGATCGTGTCCGAGTCGACCGTGACCACGACCGGGGTGTCCGCGCGCGCAAACGCCGCGTGCAGCGCGCCGCGCTTGCCGCCGTTCCTCGGGAGGGAGACGACCAGCGCGCGGCCCGCCCCGTCCGATGCGGCCGCGGCCCGGATGTGCGCGAGCGTGTCGTCGCGGGAGCCGTCGTCCACCGCGACCACGCGGAGGCGGTCCGCCGGGTAGTCGGACGCCAGGATCGAGCGGACGCACTCGCCCGCGCACGCGCCCTCGTTGTACGCGGGCACCAGCACGGTCACGGCGGGCAGCCGCGGGTCGGACGCATCGAGCGCGGGCACGGGCCGGTAGGTCGCCCACAGCACGAGCCGCCACGCGACCGACGCCGTCACGACCGCGCCCATGGCCGCGGCCGGCCACGCGATCACGCCCCAGTACCCGCCGAGCGCCTCGCGTGCGACGCTCAGCTTCGTCGCGCCGTCCTCGAGCGACACGACCAGCAGGAGCAGCAGGCCCGCGCCGGCGAGGATCGCGACGCGCTCCACGGTCCGGGCGACGCGGTCGGGGATCGCCGCCCCCGCCCCGGTCGCCGCGGCGGGAACCGCCCCGCGGAGCGCCGCGGGGATCGCCGAGCGGATTGCCACGCCCATCGCCGCCGCCTCGCCGTCCCGTGTCGCGACCGCCGTGGTCACGTCGTGAAGACCTCCACCCGCGATCCTACCGCAGGACGCCGGTCCATCCCTGGTCCGCGGCACGCGCCGCGCCCGCCGCTGGGTTCGACGGCCCGCGCGCGGCCCTATTCGCCGTCGCCCCGGTCCCGGCTCGCCGGGAACGCTTGCGTGGGACGCCTGTCCGTAGCGCTCGATCGGGACCTCGTCCAGGCCGCGCGCCGGGCCCTCGGCACCCGCACGCAGCGGGACACCATCGAGGCGGCGTTGCGGGAAGCGGTCCGCCGCTCCGGCGTCCGGAAGGCGCTGGCGCGCAAGGGCCAGGTGGATCTCGGCTTCACCCGCGACGAACTGATGCGGCGGAGGGAGCAGTCGCGATCCTCGTCGACAGCTCCTGCTGGATCGACTTCTACCGGCCCGGCGGCGACAAGGCGGTCCAGGCCGCCGTCGCGGACGCCCTCGAGACCGGGGAAGCGGCCGTCTGCGCGATGATCCGGGGCGACTACCAGACGACCTCGACGCCGTACTCCCGGAACACGGCGTCCGCCGTGACCACGGGCAGGCGGTGCGCCAGGGCGGTCCCGATGATGAACCGATCGCAGGGGTCCTGATGGATCGGGGGAAGCTCCGTCGAGGCCACGCACTCCTCGAGGCCCAGCGGGACGACCGACAGCCTGTGATGGCTGACGACCGCGTCGAGCCAGGCCCGGACAGGCATGGGCAGGTCGAGCTTGCGACGCTGCACCTTCACGCCGATCTCGAACCCCGTGATCGCGGACAGGTACAGCACCGGCGCAGACTCGATGCCCGACCGCGCCTTCGGCGTCAGGTGCCGCCCTCCTTCCGCGAGCCAGAGCAGTGCGCACGTGTCCAGAAGCATCAGCTCCCCCCCCCCGCGTTCTCGCCTACCTCCTCGGCCCACTCGTCCGGCTGAAGGTGCTCGGTCGGGTCGTACCGGATCCGGATGCGGCTCGCGACCGGATGGGGTTCGAGCCGGCTCCGCGATCGGTGGGGCGACAGCTCGGCCACCGGCTTGCCGTTGCGGCAGATGAGGAATACCTCGCCGTCCCGCTCGATCTCGGCCAGGACCGCCGAGAGGCGCGTCTTCGCCTCGTGCACGTTCAGCGTCTTCACGCGCCGCCCTCATGGTCCCATAGACTAGACTAGGTGAACCAACCGTTGTCGTCAAGGCACGTCACGGGCACGTCACGGGCACGCCACGGGCACGCCACGGGCACCCACGGGCACCCACGGGCACGTCACGGGCGCACCACCGGCAACTGTCCCGTCCGCGCCGAGCGCGGCGGAGTCCGACACGTCGTCCACCTGGACCGGAATCGGCCACCCGGCAGGCCGGCTCGCCGGCGGCTATGCCGAAAGCCGCCCGACCCACTCCTCGGCCTCGCCCACCGCCCCGCGGGCCAGGTCGACGTCCACGTCCACGCCGAGCGCCTCGAGGGTCGTCAGGTCGTGCAGGCGAGCGAGGATCCCGGGCACGGTCGCGGCCAGCCGGCCGGAGGGGACCAGGTCCTTGTACATCGCGGCCACCAGCGCGGCGTGCCCGGCCGGCGGGGTCCCGTCCACCAGCCCCGACACGGCGGCGGCGAGCGCCTCGTAGGACGCCTTCACCGCGTCGCCCGGGAACCCCGCCTCCAGCACCACGCGCGCCAGGCGAAGGCGGTTGCCCGATCGACCGGCCGCACGGGGAGATTCCGGTCCGGGAGCCGGCGCGACCGGCTCGGGGGCCGCCGCGACCGGCTCGGGGGCCGCCGTGACCGGCTCGGGGGCCGCCGTGACCGGCTGCGCGGGCGCGGGCTCGGGCTCGGGCCGGGGATGCGGGACGGCCGGCTGCACCGCGGGGGCGGCCGGCTCCGGGGCCGGCGGCGTGTCCAGGGCCGCCTCCAGCGCGGCGCCGATCGCGAACTGCACGGCATCGTCCCCGTCCTCGGGGGGCACCGAAGCGACCGACTCCATGGCTGCGAGCGTCTCCCTCATCTGGCGCAGGAAGACCGAGAAGCTCTGCCCCTCCAGCTCCTGGACCTCGCTGCCGGGGTCCAGCGCCGCGGCCCGGACCGCGCGCTTGTGGGCGAGCGTGCCCTCGATGCCGCGCTCGATGCCGCCGACGGAGCAGAGGTACGTGACCGACACGCCCCGCGTCTGGCCGAGCCGGTGGGCGCGCGACGTGCGCTGGTCCAGGCGGGCCGGGTTCCAGGGCAGGTCCAGGTGCACCACGTAGTTCGCGACCTGCAGGTTGAGGCCGACGCCGCCCGCGTCGCTCGAGAGCAGCACCCGCTGGTCCGGGTCCTGCCGGAAGCGGTCGAGGAGGGCGCCCCGCTTGTCCGCCGGCACCTCGCCCGTGAGCATGGCATATCCGATCCCGAGGCGGTCGAGCCGCGCGGCCGCGAGCTTCAGCATCTGGACCCATTCCGAGAACACCAGCACCTTGTTCGTGCCCCCGGCCGCGACCTCCGACACCAGGGCCTCGAACTCCTCCAGCTTGGGCGACGCCTTGATGCGGGCGCCCGGGTCGCACAGTTCCAGCGCGTCGCAGGCCTGCCGTGCCTTGAGCAGGGCGATCTGCAGCGCCTCCTGCTCGCGGGGCGAGAGCGGCCGCTTCTCCGCGATGGCCATGTACTTCGCGGCCTCCGCCCGCCATCCGGACTCGACCCGCACCTGCTCGGGCGTGAGCGCCGTGTAGCGCGTCTGCTCGGTCAGCGGCGGGAGCTGGTCCAGCACCTCTTCCTTGAGCCGGCGGAGCACCACGGGCGCGGTCCGCTCGCGCAGCCGGCCGAGGTTCTTGCAGCCCACGACCTTGCCGCGGCGCCCCTGCCGGTGGAAGTCGTGGTTGAAGCGCCAGAGCGGCCCCAGGATGCCGGGGTCCACGAGCTGGAGCAGGGAGTACAGGTCGTCCAGCCGGTTCTCGACGGGGGTGCCGGTCAGCACGAACAGGAAACGGGACGGGATGGCGCGCAGGGTCGCGGCCGTCTTCGTGCGGAAGTTCTTCGCCCGCTGGGCCTCGTCCAGGATCAGGACGTCCGCGTCGAGGTCGCGCAGGCGGTGCAGCTCGCGCCACGTCAGCTCGTAGCTGAGCACGAGGTAGGGCGCGTCCGACGCGAGCGCGTCGCGCCGCGACACGGCGCCGCCGCCGACCACGGCCGCCGGCCGGCCGGCGTACGCCGAGATCTCGCGCGCCCACTGGTGCTTGAGCGACGCCGGCGTGACCACCACGACCCGGCGCGCCTCGCCGCGCGCCCGCAGCACCTCGCAGGCCGCGATGGCCTGGACCGTCTTGCCGAGGCCCATGTCCCCGGCCAACAGCGCGCGACCGGCCGCGGCGAGGTGGACCACCCCTTCGCGCTGGTAGGCGAACAGGGGGCGCTTCAGCACGTCCACGCCCAGGGAGCCGTCGTCCCACGCGCGCCGGATCGCGTCCCGACGCTCCAGCAGGACCCGGGCCCGCCCGGCCCTCTCGACGGACGACCCGACCGCGTGGGTCACGCGCACGACCGAGCCGCCGAGCGACTGGCCGTCGTCCACCTGCACCCGCCCGGCCCCGAGCGCCGGGCCGCCCGACGACACCAGTTCGCCGAGCGGCCCGCGACGCTCCAGACCCATCGCCCTGCGGAGGGCCTGGGTCCACGACCCGACCGCGACCAGCCTGCCGGCGGCGTCCACCGACAGGGTCGGCACGGCCGGGCCGGCGCCGAGCCTGGCGAACGCGGCCCTCCAGCTCGGCTGCTCGGTCGCGACCGCCCGCCGCACCGCCTCCACGTGCTTGCACGTCCCGAGCCCGTTCCACTGGAAATCCGGGCAGGTACAGGTGTCGCAGCGCCCCGACCCGTCCACGACGTCCACCACGTACGTGCCGCCCGCCTCGCCCGACACACGCCACGCCCCGTCCGCCCGCCCGTCCAGCGGCGTCACCGCGAACCGCTCCGTGAACGCCCGGTGAACGCGCACCGCACGCTCGTAGGCCCGCACGCCCTCCGCATCCTCGAAGTCCTCGCACTCCGGCGCCTCGTGCCGGACCGGCTCCAGCCGCGCCGGTCCTTTCGCGAACGTGGCCATCCCGGTCTCCTCGGGTTCGAGCCGCGCCGAAGCTACCGCCGTGGG
>VGRB01000063.1 GCA_016875475.1 Deltaproteobacteria bacterium | reverse complement strand
GGCGTCCGGCAGGGTGGAGCGCACCCGCTCGACCCATGCCTCCCATGCCGAGGCGTCGGCGGGGGCGCCGGCCGCGGCGGCGGAGGCGGCCCAGGCGAGCCGCTCCCCCCTCTGCGCCGCCAGCCGCGGGATCAGGAGGGGCTCCGAGCCGACCGCGAGGAGCAGCATCGCGGTCCCGGCGCACGCGCCGAGCACGATCGCGACGCGGCCACGGGCACCGACGGCCTTGAAGACGCCCATGGGGAGGAGTGTAGCGCGATTGCCGGCTGCGGGCTCGTGCGCCCTGGCCACGATATCCTCTTCGGGGAAATGCCGCCGGGCCGCCTGCGGCCGAGGCCGTCTCCCTTGACGGGAAGGTCCCGCGCGTGCGACACCGGGTGCCGCGGACACGAGGTGGCACGATGCGTCCTGCTTGCGTCCGGCTGCTCGGGCGGATGGCGTCCGTCGTGGGCATTGCGGTCCTCTGCATCGCCTGCACCTCGGGAAGCAAGACACGCGGCGTCCCCGGCGCGGACGCCGGCGCGGACCCGGACGTCCCGGACGTTGTCGAGAGTGGCGACGCCGGTGCAGGCGATGGGGACGGCACGTCGGACGAAGTTCCAGACATCCCTTCAGAACCGGCCTGCCCTCCGAAGCCGCTCCCGGACGGGTTGTGCTCGGAGGACGGGTGGTGCTGGATGAGCCCGCTGCCCCAGGGGCAGAACCTGAGTGCGGTATGGTGCTCCTCTCCGGGCGACTGCTGGGCGGCCGGGTTGGGGGGGGCACTCCTCCATTGGGACGGCGAGCAATGGTCCCAGACGCAGTTGTTGACCCCGAAGGCCCTGAGCGGTCTGTGGGGCGCTGCCCGCGATGACGTCTGGGCCGTGGGGCCCCTGAGCGGCCCCACGAATGACGTGCCGTGCACGATCCTCCACTGGGACGGCGGCGGATGGGCGCCGTCACCCGGCCTGGACCTCAAGGATCTCTCCCTCATGGCGGTCCATGGCTCGGCGCCGGACAGCGTCTGGGCGGTGGGCGGGGACTTCGGCGTCGAGACAACTGACCGCGGCGTCGTGCTCCGCTGGGACGGGCACCGGTGGAGTCTGGATCTCGCGCAGGCACCCGGCTGGCTCAGAACCGTGTGGGCGGCCGGAACGGAAGACGTCTGGGTCGGGGGGGAATGGGGAGGCGTCGGGCATCGCGGCCCGGCCGGCTGGTCCTGGATGCCGATCGGCACGGACCGCTGGGTGTCGTCGATATGGGGAGCCGCGCCGAACGACATCTGGTTCGTGGAGTGGGCGGGATTCCAGGACGTGTTCGACGAGTTCGGCATCCCGATACCCGGCGTGGAGTCTCCGCTGCTCCACTGGGATGGCACGTCCCTGTCCAGAATCCCCTTTCCGGCGGTTCCGGACCTGGCGTGCCTTCACGAGTTCTCTGGCTTCAGCGGGTTCGGTGACGGTAGCGAACTCGGCGGCACCGGCCCCAACGACGTGTGGCTGGTCGGGCTCCTTGGGACGTGGCACTGGAACGGCGAGGCATGGACAGCGAGTTGCGGACTGGGGCGCGATGGTTGGCTAGGCGCGTCGGACCTCCACGCGGCTGCGCCGGACCACGTCACGATCGTCGGCCTTCGGGGCTACCAGGCCCGTTGGGACGGGGCTTGCTGGGAACGGCACGGCGGTCTCGCTCCGGTCGGGGGACATCTCCGGACGACCTGGAGCGCGGGGCCCGACGACACCTGGGTCGTCACGGGTACCCGGATTGCGGGCGCCTGGTCCCCGGTGTTCCACCACTGGAACGGCAGCAAGTGGTCGGAGAGGTACGTCGAGCGGACGCGGGAGCAGGCGGATCCGCTGGACGTGGTCTCGATGTGGGGATCGGGACCGGCCGACATCTGGGCGGTCGGCTTCGATGCGCCCTGGTACGTCAACTGCTACTCGTGGGCCCCCGACGGGGAGCGTGGCCGCGTGCTGCACTGGGACGGGACGTCCTGGACGGAACAGGACGTCCGTCTCGTGCCCCCGCTGTGCGCGGTCTCGGGGACCGGCCCGACCGACGTCTGGGCCGGCGGCCTCGGCGGAGCGGTCGCCCACTGGGACGGAGAGGCCTGGTCGGTCGAGTCCGGCGTTCCGGTGGGGTTCATCCGTTCGATCTGGGTGGCGCGCAACGGGGACGTATGGGCGGTCGGCGATGACCGGGAGAGCGGGGGGTACGGTGTGGTCGCGAGGCGCGAAGGGGGGGTCTGGCGGTCCCCACTGGCGAGCGATGAGCGCCTGATGGGGGTTTGGGGGAGCGGACCGACCGACGTATGGGTCATCGGAGAGAGCCATGTCCTGCACTGGGACGGTCACGGGTGGAGCGTTGCGGTGACCGGGCCTGGGTCGCGCAACTTGTACGGCATATGGGGGTTCGGCCCGGAGGACGTCTGGCTGCTCGGAATGAAATGGCATGACGGCGTACTCGGCACCGGTCAGATCCTCCACTGGGACGGCAGTTACTGGAAGCGCGAGCGGCTCGGCGTGGGCGCATACGGCTCGGAGGGGCCCTACGCCATCGGGGGGGCACGGCCCGGCTACCTGTGGACGCTCGTGGAGGGAGGCGTGCTGCGGCGCAAGATGTAGGCGTACCCGGCCCGCTTGTGGCGGGGAGCCGGTGCTGCGAGGGGAGGGACGATGATTTGGTTCAGGTACCTGATGCCGGGGTCGTCAACGGAACTGGTACCGGGAACGCCGGACAAGCCGAATCCTCAGGTTGTCGACGCGACGTATCTCGCGAGTAGCTGGAAGCTTCAACGCTACCAGGGATACCTGCCGACCAAGTGGCAATGCGTGGCCCTGGACCAGTACCAGGTGGGCCAGGCCGTCGGCACCGACCAGGACGGGAACGTGGTCCGGCACGTGATCGTGCCTCCGGGCACGAACCCGATCTTGACGGCCGTCTACCTTCCGAAGGAGACGCACATTCCTCGCGTGTCCTTCGACAGGGGGCGGTACGCCGAGAAGACGCCGATCAAGGACGCCGCACTCAGCGGTCGGGGCATCGAGCGGAAACTCCGATAGGCTGGTCCCACTTCTGCTGAATCGAATCCTCGTGCGGTCACCTACGGGGCGGGACAGGGCGTCGCCGCCGACCGTGCTACGGCCGCAGCGGCGACGAGGGGGCCTTCGCGAACCGGTCCAGGTACCGCCCCCTTCTCCCGCGCACGCCGGCCTGCTCCCGCGTGGGCACTCCGCCGCCATGCCGCAACCGGCCGCTTCCTCGGAACCCGGGCCCGCCGGCCCCGACGCGCAGGTTCCCGCACGGCGACCAGGCAGGCTCTGCCTGGCCGCGCTCCTCCGCCGCGTCCTCGACGTGGCGTCCGGCTGATGGACCGCACGAACAACCTTGACGCCCTCGCAAAAAGCCTCCGGAAGCCCATTTCGCGGGGGGTACGCGCACGCAACCCCGCGAAGTCATACGGGCCAATTTACCCCCCGCGCACCGTTTCCGGCCCGTTTGGGGGTTCTTGCAGGGGCGTCAACCTTCTGGAGGGCTTCCCCTACGCCACGAAGCACGGCAAGCGACGCCGCAGCGGGCGGGCACGGGCACGGGCTCGGGCTCGGGTACGGGGATGGGCACGGGTACGGGCACGGGCTCGGGTACGGGGACGGGTGGAGGTGACGATAGGGGGAAGGCGGTTTCCGCCCCCGCCCGGGATTCTGATACAATTCCGCCCGGCCTCTCCTGACGGGCGGAGCTTGCCATGGGTTTGAGCGTCTGGTCCGTGAGCGTCGCCGCTGCCGCGGCCCTCGCGGTCTTTCTCGTCGCGGGGTGTTCGAAGTTCGAGCAGCGCGCGGGCCCCGGCGGTTTCTGCACGAAGGACACCGACTGCCTGGTGGGGCACTCCTGCAACCCGTCCGGCATCTGCGAGGCGCTCCCGGCCGAGCCGCAGCCGGAGCCGATGCCCGAGCCGGAGCCGGACGCGGTCGAGCCCGTCGAGGCGACCGACCCGGGCCCCGAGGAGACCACGGTCCTGACCGAGGTGGACATCACGGAGGACGAGCACGAGGTCGAGGACGTACCGGACGCGGAGGACGTGCCCCCGGACGACGCGCGGCCCGAGGACGGCCCGGACGCGGAGGTCGGGGACGCGACCGAGGCGGACGCGCCCGCGAAGCTCCCGGTCGGCGGGGCGTGCGAGGCGGACGGCGACTGCGAGGACGGCGCGTGCTCCGAGGTGGTGCCCGGCCTGGGCGGGGCGATTGCGAAGAAGGTGTGCACGGGCCCCTGCGTCGAGGGGGAGTTCTGCCCGGCCGGCATGGCGTGCGTGCCGGTGACGAAGCTCGAGTCCGGCTACCGGTACGAGTGCCGCCCGCTCCCGCTCGGCCTGTGCCGCGAGTGCACGATCGCGGACGACTGCGCCATGCCCGGCGCGCAGTGCCTCGGCGTGAACCAGGCGCTGTTCTGCTCCGCGCCGTGCCCGCCCGACGGCGAGGGCAACCCGGGCGAGTGCCCGGAGGGGTTCGACTGCAAGGTCATCCCGGGGCTCCCGGAGGAGAGCAGGCACCAGTGCATCCCGGTCATCGGGACCTGCGCCTGCGACGGAGTGACGCAGTCCCAGACGTTCACCTGCTCGATCGCGGCGGGGGGGGATCGCTGCTGGGGCGAGATGGACTGCACGCCCGGCAAGGGGTGGGGCAAGTGCCCGGCCTTCCTGCCGGAGCCCGGCGTCTGCCACGACCGGCGCCCGAACTGCCTGGAGCCGTCGCTCGACGCCTTCCCGTTCGCCGACTGGGACTACTCGACGAAGCTGATCGGCGACGCCTGCGGGACCGGCGTGTGCGCGGGCGGGACGGTGACGTGCGGCGCCGCGGGGGCGGCCACGTGCTCCTCGCTCGGCAGCAAGGCGGCGGAGGAGTTCTGCGGCGACTTCAAGGACAACGATTGCGACGGCAAGACCGAGGAGTCCCCGCCGTGCGACCCGATCCCGGACGACATCGACGGGGACGGCGAGTCGAACGACACCGACTGCGACGCGGACGACCCGGCGAAGCACCACACGGTCCCGGGCAAGCTTCCGGCCGTGGAGCCGTGCTGCCCCCCCGGCATCCCGGCCTTCGAGGAGGTCGCGGTCTGCGACTACGACTGCGACGGCGCGTTCGTGCGCTGCGAGGCGAACGACGAGGACCACGACGGGTACGTGGCGGTCGGGAAGACCGACGCCGCGGGCAACCCGGGCGACGACTGCGACGACAGCGACCCGCACATCTTCCCCAACGCCCCCGAGTATTGCGGCGACGGGATCGACCAGGACTGCCTGGAGGGCGACCTCGCGTGCGGGGACGTGCAGGACAAGGACGGCGACAAGTACGGGACGAAGTGGGACACGTCCGACAACGACCCGAAGATCCACCCGTGGGCGGACGAGGTCTGCAACTACAAGGACGACGACTGCGACGGCGTGGTGGACGACGGGAACCCGGGCGGCCAGGACAAGGACGGGATCTGGCACGAGGGCGGGTCGGACTGCGGCAGCAACGTGGGCGAGTGCCGGTTCGGCTCGTGGACGTGCACGCACTTCCCGGTCGGCGCGTACATGGTGTGCCTGTTCGCGGCCGGGCCGACCGAGGAGACCTGCAACGGCAAGGACGACGACTGCAACGGCATCACGGACGACCCGTGGGTCGCGGCGGGCGCGAGCCGGGTCAAGGGCGACAAGTGCGACGGGTCCGACCTCGACCAGTGCAGGAACGGGCTCTGGTCGTGCGCGCCGGACGGCAAGTCCCTGGAGTGCATCGAGACCGTGTGGGACGTGGTCGAGGTCTGCGCGAACAAGAAGGACGACGACTGCGACACGGTCGTGGACAACGGGTGCTTCCCCGAGGACCTCGACGGCGACGGGTATCTCCCCGACGCGGCCGATCCGCAGCTGCGCGACTGCGACAACCTCAAGGCCGGGACCCACCCCGGCGCGCTGGAGAAGTGCTGCGACCCGGTGCTGTCCGGCGCGGCGGCGCTGAAGGCGTGCGACAGGAACTGCGACGGCGTCGTGACTCCGTGCGGCGTGGACGACGAGGACATGGACGGGTTTGCGCCCCCCGGGGACTGCGACGACTCCGACCCGAAGACCTTCAAGGGCGCGCCCGAGAAGTGCGGCGACGGGAAGGACCAGGACTGCGACGGGGTCGACATCCCGTGCGGCACGATCCAGGACGGCGACAAGGACGGGTTCGCGCCTCCCGGGGATTGCGACGACTCCGATCCCACGCGCTACCCGGGCGCGCCGGAGCTGTGCAACCTGCTCGACGACGACTGCGACAAGAACATCGACAACGGCAACCCGGAGGGCGGCGCGCCGTGCGGCTCCGCGGTCGGCGAGTGCCGGCCGGGCATCCTGGTGTGCGTGCACTACCCCTACACGGCGAAGGTGGAGTGCGTGCCCGAGCGCGGGCCGTCCAGGGAGATCTGCAACGGTCGTGACGACAACTGCAACGGCCTCACGGACGAGTACTTCCCGGACCTGAAGAAGCCGTGCGACGGCCCGGACGCCGACTCCTGCAAGAACGGCGTGATGGTCTGCTCGGCGGACGGGACCGGGACCGTGTGCGGCCCCGAGCTGGTCGAGAACCTCAAGGAGGTCTGCGACGGCAAGGACAACGACTGCGACGGGCTGACGGACGAGGGGTTCCTCTACCTGGATCCGTCCGGCCAGAACCTGCCGCTCGGAGCGCAGTGCGAGGGCTACGGCGAGTGCGGCGCCGGCGTCGTCGAGTGCGCGACCGACCAGCACCGCGCCACGTGCTCGACCAACGCGGACGGGACCGGGTCCCAGGCTCTGCCCGAGCAGTGCGACGGCAAGGACCAGGACTGCGACGGCGTCGCGGACAACGGGATCTACTACCAGGGCCTGGCGATGGGCGAGTTGTGCCTCGGCTTCGGGGCGTGCGGGCTCGGGCGCGTCGAGTGCAACAAGGAGGGCGGCCCGACGTGCTCGTCGAACCCGGACGGGTCCAAGCCCAAGGCCAAGGTCGAGAAGTGCAACGGCGCGGACGACGACTGCGACGGCCACACCGACGAGGGCGTGGTCGCGACCGCATGGGACTGCAAGCGCGGCGGGGTGTGCGCGGGGGTGAAGATCCCGGCGGCCTGCCGCAAGGGCGCGTGGCAGTGCGACTACTCGGCGGTCCCGGGCTACCTCGAGGTCGAGCTGACGTGCGACTCGATCGACAACAACTGCGACGGCAGGACGGACGAGGGCTTCCCCTACCAGGACGCAACGGTCGGGCAGTCCTGCGCGGGCATCGGCGAGTGCGGCCCCGGCACGGTCGTGTGCGTGTCCGAGTCGGAGTCGACCTGCTCGTCGAACCCGAACGGCCCGGCCCACAACGAGAAGCCCGAGACCTGCAACGGGAAGGACGACGACTGCAACGGGGTCACGGACGACGGGTTCAAGTACCTCGGCGCGCCGCCGGCCGGCGAGTGCGACGGCGTTGGCGAGTGCGGCGCCGGCGTGGTGGTCTGCACCGCGGACGGAACGAAGGCGACGTGCTCGACGAACCCGGACGGCTCGACGCCGCAGGCCGCGGTCGATACGTGCAACGGCCTGGACGACGACTGCGACGGCCAGACCGACGAGGACTACCCGGTCGGCCAGGGCTGCGACGGCCCGGACCCGGACCTGTGCGCCGCGGGCCGGTACCAGTGCAACGGGGACGGGTCCTGGGTGGACTGCATCGGCGACGAGACCGGCATGGCCTCGGACGAGGTCTGCGACGGCAAGGACAACAACTGCGACGGGAAGACGGACGAGGCGTTCACCTACGACGGCCTGCCGATCGGAGAGCCGTGCCAGGGCATCGGCGCCTGCGGCCTGGGCGTCGTCGAGTGCGCGGACCTCTACCGGGCGACGTGCTCGACGAATCCCGACGGGTCGAACCGCCGGGACGGACCCGAGGTGTGCAACGGCCAGGACGACGACTGCGACGGCGGGACGGACGAGAAACTGACGTGGCAGGGCGTGGCGCTAGCGCAGCCATGCGTCGCGCCGGGCGAGTGCGGCGCCGGCACCGTCGTGTGCTCGCCGGGCGACCTGGTGGCGACGTGCTCCACGCTGTCGAACGGGACCGAGCCGAGGAGCGGCCCGGAGACCTGCGACGGCGAGGACGACGACTGCAACGGCCTGACCGACGACGTGGCGGGCCAGGACCTGTCAGGGTGCAGGCTGACGGGCGTGTGCAACGGGCAGAACGTGCGCGCGATCTGCGCGAACGCGCAGTGGAACTGCGACTACTCGGGCGTGCCGGACTACATGGACGTCGAGACCGGCTGCGACATGAAGGACAACGACTGCAACGGCACGACCGACGACGGGTACGCGTGGCAGGGCCTGCCGATCGGGGCCGGGTGCGACGGGGTCGGGGCCTGCGGCGCCGGCACCGTGGTGTGCAGCCCGGCCGGGACCGGGGCCACGTGCTCGACGAACCCGGACGGCACCGCGCCCCAGAACGTGAAGGAGGTCTGCACGCCGACCGGCGGGACCCCGGCGGACGAGGACTGCGACGGGGAGCTGGACGAGGAGGGCGCCACGTATTGCGTGGGCTACTACCTCGACGAGGACAGCGACAAGTACGGCAAGTCCGGCGCCAAGAAGTGCCTGTGCGCCAAGGGCCAGCCGCCGTGGGACAAGTACACCGCTTCCGTGGCGCTGGATTGCGACGACAACGACCCCGAGGTCCACCCGAAGCACCCGGAGCTGTGCAACGGCAAGGACGACAACTGCGACGGCAAGAAGGACGAGACCTTCCCGACCAAGGGGCAGGCGTGCGCCGGGCCGCCGCCGAACGACCAGTGCATGAACGGGACCATCACGTGCACGGCCGACGGGACCGCGGTCGAGTGCACCGGCTACCACGTGAGCCCGGAGACGTGCAACGGCAAGGACGACGACTGCGACGGCCAGACCGACGAGGTCTTCGCCTGGAACGCCATCCTGCCGGGCAAGCCGTGCGACGGGACCGGCGAGTGCGGCGCGGGCACGGTCGTCTGCATCTCCGATACCGAGGCGACGTGCTCGACGAACGCGAACGGCCCGGCCTCCCAGGCGAAGGCGGAGACCTGCAACGCCCGCGACGACGACTGCGATGGCACCACGGACGAGGACTGGCCGGACAAGTCGAAGCCGTGCGACGGCCCGGACGCGGACCTGTGCAAGCAGGGTACGTGGACGTGCACCTTGAACGGCAGCGGCATCGAGTGCGTGAACGAGCCGAACCCGCCGGTCCCGTCCACGATCGAGAAGTGCGACCACATCGACAACGACTGCAACGGCACGACCGACGACCCGTGGACCTGCGCGGGCGTGGGGCCGGATGCGCCCTGCAAGAGCCGCAAGTGCGACGTCAAGACGAACCCGATCGGCGGGCCGGCGTGCAAGACCGGCTGGTGGAGCTGCAACGTCGCGAAGGACGGGCTCGATTGCGTGAACGAGGTCGAGTGCGCGTACGGCGCCACGTGCAAGTCGAGCGGCGTGGACACCCTGCCGGACGAGTGCCACTGCGGGACGCACAGCAGTTGCACCACCTACGTGGCGAACCAGTGCCAGGCCGGCAGCGATTGCAAGTGCGGGTCCGGACCCGCGTGCACGGGCACCCTGAGGTGCATCCAGAACACCTGCAAGGTCCCATGAGGCCGATCTTCGGCGTCGCGCTCCTCCTGTCCCTGGCGGGCCTCGCCCTGCCCGCGCCCGCGACCGCCCAGTGCTCGATCGGCTGGCCCATCCACAAGGGCTGCTTCAACGTCGGGTGGCAGGGCTGCTGCACGCTCAAGGAGACCCAACTCGGGACGATCACGACGCTCCAGTGGTGCGAGAACGGGTTCCTGTGCACGACCATCTGCAACCCGTTCCTGGACTACTACACCGCGTACTGCGGGTGGCGCGAGTTCGACCCCTACACCGGCAACCCGGCGAAGTACTACGACTGCACCGACAACCTCTACGAGGAGCCGACCGGCACGTACCCCTACCTCTGCGACATCCCGTGCGGCGACGTGTCGCCCGCCGGGTGCTGCGAGGGCCAGACCCTGCTGAAGTACTGCAAGAACGGGTCTCTCTCGATCATCGATTGCAGCCGGAACGAGGACGAGTCGTTCTGCGGCTGGGACCCGGTCAAGCAGAACTACACGTGCATGAAGTCGCCCGCGGCGGGGCCCGCCGCGTACCCGTACGCCTGCGGCACGGAGCCGCCCGTCTGCGAGAAGAAGTGCGGCGGGAAGCAGTGCGGGGACGACGGGTGCGGCGGGGTGTGCGGCACCTGTCCGGCCGGCCAGTCGTGCGACAACTTCGGCCAGTGCAAGGGTTGCACCCCCCAGTGCGCCGGCAAGGTGTGCGGCCCGGACGGGTGCGGGGGCCAGTGCGGCATCCCTTGCGGCGCCGGGCAGGCCTGCAACCCGCTCGGGACCGGGTGCGAGTGCGCGAAGCAGTGCCTGGGGAAGGACTGCGGCCCGGACGGGTGCGGGGGGGAGTGCGGGACCTGCCCGGACCCGAAGGAGTGCAGCCCCGCCGGCATCTGCAAGCTGAAGCCGTGCGCCCCGTCGTGCGACGGCAAGACCTGCGGCGACGACGGGTGCGGCGGCGCCTGCGGCGCGTGCCAGCCCCCGAAGCAGTGCGTCTGGTTCCAGTGCGTGATGCCGGGCGAGGACCCCGGGCAGCCTCCGGACCTCGGCGCCCCGGACGCGGCCTCGCCCGGCGCGGACGGCGAGGAGCCCGCGCCGTGCCCCGACGGCATGGTCCGGCGCCTCGGCGCCTGCGTGCCCGCCCCGGTCCCCGAATGCCCGGAGGGTGCCATGCCGAAGTACGGCGCGTGCGTCCCGATCCCCCCCGTGGACGTGCCTTCCGGCTCGTCCGGTTGCGGCGCCGGCGCGGCGCCGGTGCCCGCGGGGTTCGTCGCGGCGCTGCTCGCCGCCGCGGCCGCGGGTTTCAGGTCGCGGCGGCGCGCGGTGGTCGCTGCGGCCGTGCTGCTCGCCTGCCTGGCGGCCGGCGGGTGCCTGTCCTCGAGCCGCCGGACGAACGGTCCGAAGGACGTGCACGGCGTCGAGGCCGACGCCCCGGGGCCGCACGACCCGGGTGAGGACGCGGACGACCCCGGCCCGCCGCCCGACCCGGTCGGGCCCGGCGACGGCACGCCCGGCGACGGCCTGCCCGGCGACGGCCCGGCGCAGCCGGACCTCTCGACCGACCCGGCGACCCCGCCCGACCCCGGAGCGGACGTGCCCGCCTGCGGGGAGTCGCCGTTCGTGTCGTTCTCGGTCGAGCCGTGGCTGCGGGTCGGCGAGAAGGCCACGTTCACGTGGACGCTCCGGCCCATGGCGCACGCGGAGGCGCCGGTCGTCGCGCGGCCGGCCGGCTTCGGCGCGATCGCGGTGAAGGAGGACTCGGTCGAGTTCACGGCTCCGGCCGACGTGCCCCCGGACTTCGGCACGACCGCGATCACCGTCACGGTGACGGCGAAGCTCGGCGGGTGCACGGACAAGCGGTCCGCGACCACCAAGGTGCTCGGGAACGTCTGGGCGGCCCACGACGGTCACAACGCCGTGGAACTCTTCCGGAACGACGGCAAGCCGTTCGCGGGCGCGAAGCTGACGGGCCACATCGACATCCCGGCGTGCGTCGAGGACCTCGGGGACGGCCGCATCGCGGTGTGCAACCACACGGCCAACTGGGGCCCGGGCTTCGACTTCCACCCGGTCGAGGTGTTCGGCACGGACGGTGCGCACCGGTTCAACTTCCCGATCGAGGACGAGGTCGGGAACAACCTCTGGAAGAACGCCGGCGCCGAGTCGCTCCTGGTCCGGCCGGAAGGCCGCGTCTGGGTCGGCGACTCGGGCCAGCGGATCCTCGTGTTCTCGGACGGTGGCGGGGGCTTCCTCTACGACTGGGAGTTCGCGCTCGGCCAGAACCAGTCCGCCAAGGACCTCGTCGCCCTGCCGGACGGGAACGTGCTGGTGGTGTTCGGGAACGCGGTGATGCACGTCGTCGACGCGGACGGCAACCTCGTGAAGGATCTGACGAAGCCGGCGGACCTCGCCCCGGCGCTCGTCGCGACGCACGACCCGATCGCGGGCGGGCTGGTGGTCGGCGGGCTGATCGGCGACGACGGCTTCGTCGGCCTCGTGCCGCTGTCCGGCGGGTTCGGCGCGAAGAAGGTCGGCCCGCTCGCGGACGGCTGGTACCCGAAGCACGCGATCGTGCCGTTCGGGGAGGGCTTCCTCGCCATCCTGACCAACGAGGGGGACATCCGCCAGAAGGCCGTCCTGCTCGGGCCGGACCTCGTGCCGGTGCCGGGCGCGCCGTTCCTGCCGGAGGACTTCACGACCTGGCGCGCCCTGATGGTCCTCGGAGGCAACTGACGCGTGTTCGACGGCCTGCCCGACAGCGCGCGCGACCGCCTGCCCGACAGCGCTCGCGACCGCCTGCCCGACAGCGTGCTCGACCGCCTGTCCGACAGCGCGCGCGACCGCCTGCCCGACAGCGCGCGCGATCGCCTGCCCGACAGCGCGCGCGACCGCCTGCCCGACAGCGCTCGCGACCGCCTGCCCGACAGCGCGGAAGTGGTCGTGGTCGGCGGGGGGTTCGCGGGGGCCGCGACCCTGTCGGCCCTGGCCGAGGCCGGCGTCCGCGACTGCCTGCTGATCGAGGCGGAGGACCAGCCCGGCGCCCACTCGTCCGGCCTGAACGCGGGCCTGCTGCGCCAGGTCGTGCCCGACCCGGTGACCGGCGCGGTGCTGCGCGCGTCCGCGTCGCGCATCCCGGGCGCCCACAGGAAGCCGGTCGGATCGCTGCTGCTCCTCGCGGACGGCGAGGCGGACCGCGCCCTGGCCGGGGCGGCCGCGGAGGCCGCGGCGGCCGGGCTCGACTGCCGCGTCGTCGCGAGGGCCGAGGCCGCACGGGCCGTTCCCCCGCTCGCGGGCGCCGCGTTCGACCGCGCGATCGCGACCGCGTCCGACGCGGTCGTCGACGTCCACGGGCTCCTGTGGGAGTACCTGCGGGCCGCACGGGACGGCGGGGCCCGGGTCGCGACCGGCTGCCGCCTCCTGGGGGTCGAGACCTCGGGCGGCGCCGTGGTCGCGGCCGTCACGTCCCTGGGGCGCGTCGCGACGCGCGTGCTGGTCGACGCGGCGGGGGCCTGGGCGAACGGCGTGGCGGGGCTGGCCGGGCTCGACCCCCTGCCGATGACCCCGTTCCGGCGGCACCTCGCGGTCACCCCGCCGGTCCCGTTCGTGGACCCGGGCTGGCCGTTCGTGTGGCACGCCTCCGCGGGCTGGTACTTCCGGCCCGAGGTCGGCGGCCTGCTCCTGTGCGCGTGCGACGAGGACGCGGCCGCGCCGGGGGCCGCGGTCCGCGACCCCGCGATCCTCGAGGTCCTCGCGACCAAGCTCGCGGCCGGCGCGCCGGCGCTCGCGGGCCTCGCGGTCAAGCACTGGTGGGCGGGGCTCCGGACCATCACCGCCGACGGCCGGTTCGCGATCGGCCCGGACCCGCGCCTGAGCGGCTTCTTCTGGGTCGCGGGCCTTGGCGGCCACGGCGTGACCGGGAGCGCGGCGGCGGGGCGGCTGGCGGCCGCCGCGATCACCGGCGCCGGCGCGGACCCGGCGTGGCGGACGGCGCTCGCGCCGGGGCGGTTCCTGTAGGGCGGGCAGGGTGGGGGGGGCTGGCCGAGGCCCGCCCGTCCGCGCAGCCCGCCTCGTCCGCGCGGCCCGCCTCGTCCTGGCTGCCCGCCACGCGGACGTGGGCACCGCAGCCGGCCTCGCCTACAGCGCCCGCCAGGGTACGGCCCATACGTCCTCGCGCACGCGCCGGGCGAGGTCGCCCGCATACACGATGAGACCCGGAGCGCTCGCGCGCGGGTAGGTCTCGCGGAACGCGATCAGGCCGCGGGCGTCGTGACCGCTCACCGCGGTGGACGCCTTCACCTCGATCGGGAACAGCCGTCCGTCGATCTCCAGGACGAGGTCCACCTCCGCGCCTCCGCCGCTCCGCCAGTGGTACGCCCCGGGCGCGACGGGAAGGCGCAGCGAGTTCTTGACGACCGTCTCGACGACGAACGACTCGAAGAGCGCGCCGAAGAGCGGGTGGGCCGCGAGCCCGGCCGGCGAGCCGATGCGCAGCAGCGCACAGGCGAGCCCCGTGTCGGCGAGGTGGCCCTTCGGGCGCCTGGACAGCCGCTTGATGAGTTGGCCGGGGAACGGGGGCAGGTCCCGCCACTGGAAGCCGAACTTGAGCAGCTCGAGCCAGCCTCGCGCGGTCGAGGGCGCGATCCCGATCTCCCTGCCGATCCCCGACAGGTTGATCTCCTGGGCCGTCAGCGCGGCGACCAGACGGAGGAAGCGATCGAAGTCGGACAGGCTCCTGACGTCACCGAGCATCCGGACGTCCCGTTCGATGTAGGTCGCCGTGTAGGACGCGAAGTACGGCGGCACCAGGTCGTCCGGCGCCGCGAGCAGGCCGGGCATGCACCCACGCCACAGGAAGCGCGCCAGGCCGCCCTCCGGATCGGGCCTGATCGGGACGTCGGGTCCGATCTCCCCGTGGCGCGATACCCACTCGGCGATGAAGTTGTCCGGCTCCGCGCCCCTCCCGGCCATCTCCGAGGGCGTCATCGCCGGGAGCTGGAGGATCCCGACCCGGCCGGCCATGCTCTCGGCCACCCCTCTCATCACGGCGAGCTGGTGTGAGCCGGTCAGCAGGTAGCGTCCGGCCTGCGTCTCCTGTTCCAGCCTCCTCTTCAGGGCCGAGAGCAGCTCGGGCGCGTACTGGACCTCGAAAAGCACCAGCGGCGGGGGGAAGTTCTTCAGGAACAGGTCGGGGTCGCGGCGTGCGCCGTTGACGTCGGCCAGCGCGTCGAACACGACGGTCCGGTGGCCCGGGAACGTTGCGCCGAGCAGGGACGACTTGCCGACCTGGCGGGCGCCGACGACGAGGACGGCCTTGAAGAAGGAGGCGAAGCTCCGGAGCTTCGCCTCCAGGTGACGCGGGAAGTAGGGCACGGAGAGGCTCTCCGCATGAATTTGACTCGCATTCTAGGAGGCGCGGCACCGATTTGCAAGCAAATTGGTGAACGGGGCCACGTGCGGTAGGCGCCCGCCACGAGCCCGGAGCCGGCGACCACGTGCCCGATCTGCGCCAACGGGTTTCACGGGCCACCCGGCCAGTCCCACGAGACCCGCCGGGCGTAGACCCCCGTGCCGTCGCCGTCGAGTTCCCCCCAGGTGCCGCCTTCCCAAACCACGAGCAGGTCGCCGCCGGGCATGGGAACCAGGTCGGTCACGGTCTTGCCCCCGCCCGGATGGACGTTTGCGACGGACGGGACGCCCAGCGGTTCGCCGTCCGGGCCGAAGACCTGGAGCGGGACACCCTTGTTCTTGTCGAACCACGCGACCGCGAACCTGCCGTCCCCGGACCCCGCCACCTGGACCCAGTGCTTCGAATGGGGCTCCTCCGACACGAACTCGATCGCGGGTCCCGACGGGGTGCACTGCGGACCGTAGCGCCGCGCGAACGACTTGGCGGGTTTCGGCCCCTGCTTGTCGGTCCAGCCGACGACGAAGCCGCCGTCGGACAGCGCCGCGACGGTCGGGTCCTGCTGGTTACCCTCGAACACCTCGTTGACCTCGAACTCCGGACTGGTGGCCTGCCCGTCCGCCCCGAAGCACCGGCCGTGTACGTCCGGGTACTTGAGGGAGCTCCCCACCGGGTCGTGGACGCCGTACGTGGTCCAGACCGCGACGAATCCCCCGCCTGTCAGCCCAGCAAGCCTAGGGGTCCACTGCAAGAACGGCGTCACGGAGTTCAGGCGGAACGGCGGCGCGTACGAGCCGTCACCGGACACGAACGTCGCGAGGATGTCGTGGTCCCGGGATGTGACGTCCGGGTCCTCGGGCACCGGTAATCCCTTGAAGGTGGACCACCCGACGACTATGCCCCCGTCCAGTAGAGACACGACGGCCGGGTCCATCTGCCACTCGTCCTGTTCTCGCGGCAGCGCCGATTCGGGCCCGTCCGGCTCGAAGTCGCTGCCGAGCCGCCGAATTGCGATATACGCGTCCGGGCCGATTCCCGAGTATCCCCAGGCCACGACGAACCGGCCGTCGGCCGTGGCCGTGCAATCGGGGCGTCTGCTCACGGGCTTGTCCTGGCCCAGGCGGAATTCCTCCTTCGCCACCGACAGGTCCGGCCCGAAGCCCTTGACCCAGAGTCTGGCCGGCCAGGTCTCCTGGGGCTCCTCGGTCTCGGCCATGGAGAGCCAGGCCATCAGCGTGCGGCCGTCCGGAGCCACGGCCGCCATTCCCGCGCGCTGCCAGTCGGCCGTGGCGGTGTTCACCCGGAACTCGCTCGGCGCGCACCCGGTGCAGCCGTCCCAATCGGTCGCGTTGCCGTCGTCGCAAGCCTCGCCGGGGTCGGCCGGGCTGCCGTCGCAGTCCCCGTCCTTGCCGCACTTCGCCTGCCCGCCCGGGCGCACGTCCGCGTCCGCGTCGTCGCAGTCCTCGCCGGCTTCCGCCGTGTAGGGGGCGTCCGCGGCGCAGAGGCACCGGGAGTCCGACTCGTCCCCGTATCCGTCGCCATCGCCGTCCTTGAACCAGACCTTGCAGGCCTCCGGGGTGCACTCGCCCGGAGGTGCGTCCGGAAACAACGAGTCCGGGGAGCCCGGGGAATCCGGGCCCGCGTCGGAAGGCGGGTCCGCTGGCGCGTCCGTGGCCTCCGGTGCGCCGGGGTCCTGCGGGGCATCGAAGGGCTCGGGGATCGGCTCGGGGGACTCAGGCGTCGTCGGATCGTCCCCCCCGGCCGTCTCACCTGTGAGAACCTCGTCGCCCGGGAGCGCGTCCAGGACCGGTCCCGGGCCGGACTTGCCGCCGCACGAGGCGGCCAGCGCCAGCGCAATCAGGCACGATACGGCAGGCTTCATCGGCTCGCCTCCGGGGTCGCCGCCGCGGCCTCGACGGCGTCGGTCGCGTCCGGGTCCCGGTCCCCCTGCCCGTGGTGGGCGTCGTACCACTCGACCATCGTGGCGACAGGGATGTACTCGAACGTGCGTCCCTCTAGGGGGTGGGCCCAGTCGCACTCGGTCGGCAGGGACGTGCTCGCGCAGTTGCACCAGTGGTAGCTGAACCGGGTCTTGTCTCCCTCGCGCCAGTAGCGGACGACGACCTCTCGGACCCAGCACTCCGTCGGGTACCCGCAGTCGCGCTCGAACACGGTCGCTGTCGCCGCCGTGACGCACTTGTCCAGGTCCGGCTTCCCCGGGCACGCGAACTTCGCCAGCCATTCGGCCCAGTACGCGAACGGGACCACGACGGGCCGCTCCTGCGACGACGCGCACGCGGCGAGAAGGAGGTCGTCGATCTTCGGGTCACTCAGTTCGAAGCCCGAATGGAACTCGGAACCGCCGCCGCTGCGGATGAAGCCGAAGCAGGAAGGACTCAATTCCCGGAAGAAGAAGTGCGTCCCTCCGAGTGAGGAGTGGTAGGTATGACCGCAATTCGAGGTGCTGGCCTCCCATTCGGGGAGGCTCCCGCAGTAGAGGCCCGGGGCAGAGCGCGGGAACCCGAGCATCTGATCCAGGCTGACGTAAAGACAGTTGGTCGGAGCAGGGTCGTCGGTCTCGCCGCCGCACCCGAGGCTTGCTACAACGGCCGCGAACACCACAGTGAGACGCCCGAGGCTCATCAGAAGGCTCCTTCGGTGAGACCGGGGAACGCCGCCGGTCGCGCGGGTCCGGCCTTGATGTACAGACCGAAGACGTACGAGCAGGACGCCCAGTCGTCCGGGTCCAGCTGTCGGCTCTCGCGTAGGAGCGTGATCCACCGGTCCATGCTTCCCGCTCTGGGGCAGAGGGCATCCCGAGGATCCCGGTACGAGGGAGTGGGAAAGGGACAGGGGCGAAGGCTCTCGGATTGCTCC
>VGRB01000062.1 GCA_016875475.1 Deltaproteobacteria bacterium | reverse complement strand
CTGACGTCCCGCCGTAGACGTCGTCCATGCAGACCACGTGATCGCCGGCGCGGAGCAGGTTCATCACCGTGTTCGTCGCGGCGAGCCCGGACGCGAACACCAGCCCGTGCGTGCCGCCCTCGAGCGCGGCGAGGCACGCCTCCAGCGCCTCCCGCGTCGGGTTCTGCGTGCGCGAGTACTCGTACCCGGTGTGGACGCCCGGCGACTTCTGCGCGTAGGTCGAGGTCTGGAAGATCGGCACGCAGACCGCGCCCGTCCGGGGTTCCGGGTCCTGGCCGGCGTGGATGGCCAACGTCTCGAACTTCATCGGGCACCTCGCCGGAAGGGGGGCGGGACCTACCCCTGCTTCGCGTAGTAGTCGATCAGATCGATCTTCGTCACGATCCCGACCAGCCGATCCGGCTCCGGGTCGCGTCCCGACCGGACAAGCACCGCGTCGCCCGCGAGCATCGCGTCCGACACGCGCGCGAGCGGGGTGTCCGGGTCCACGGTCAGGACCTTGCGGGACACGACCTTCTCGACCGGGTCCGCGACCCGCGTCGGGTCGGCCAGGATGTGCGACAGGATGGACGACTCGGACGCGATGCCGACGCACCGCGTGCCGTCCACGACCGGGAGCTGGCTCACGTCGTGCTTCTTCAGCAGCTCGACCACGCGCGACAGCGGCGTGGCGATCGGCACGGTCACGAGTTCGATCCCGCGGCGCGCGACCACGTCGGACACGGTCGGCTCGGCCTGCCCCTCGGACAGGAAGCCGTTCACGCGCATCCACTCGTCGTTGTAGAGCTTGGACACGTAGCGATCGCCCGAGTCCGGCAGGACCACGACCACGATCTGGTCCGGCCGCATCCGCGCCGCGACCCGCACGGCGACGTGGATCGCCGCGCCGGACGACCCGCCGCAGAAGATCCCCTCCTCGCGCGCGACGCGCCGGGTCATCGCAAAGCAGTCCTTGTCCGTGACCTGGTGCACGTCGTCCACGACCGCAAGGTCGAGCGCGCCGCAGACCATGTCCTCGCCGATGCCCTCTACCTTGTATACGTGAGGCTGCGACGGCTTCCCGGTCTTGAAGAGCGAGTGGTAGATGCTGCCGACCGGGTCCACGCCGACCACCTGGATGTCCTTGCGCTTGTCCTTCAGGTAGCGGCCGATGCCCGAAATCGTCCCTCCCGTCCCCATGCCGGCGACGACCGCGTCCACGAGCCCGTCCGTGTCCTCCCATATCTCCGGGCCGGTCGAGCGCTCGTGCGCCTCGATGTTCGCGGGGTTGTGGTACTGGTTCACGTAGAAGCTGCCGGGGGTCTCGCGCGCGATGCGCTTCGCGGTCTCGTAGTACGAGTCCGGGTGATCCGCCGGCACGTTCGTCGGCGTCACCACCACCTTCGCCCCGAACGCGCGCAGGAAGTTGATCTTCTCCTGGCTCATCTTGTCGGGCATCGTGAACACGAGCCGGTAACCCTTGACCGACCCGAGCGGCGCGAGCCCCATCCCGGTGTTGCCGGACGTGTTCTCGACGATGGTCCCGCCCGGCTTCAGCGTGCCCGCCTTCTCCGCCTTCTCGACGATGTGCAGGGCCATCCGGTCCTTGATCGACCCGCCGGGGTTCAGGTACTCGAGCTTGGCATACACCTTCGCGCCCTTCGGGTCCGTCACCCGGTGGAGCTGCACCAGCGGCGTGTGCCCGATCACCTTCAGGACGTTGTCGTAAACCCGCATGCTTCCTCCTGCCCCCTACGCGCTCCCGTCCCCGTGCCCGTGCCCGAACCCGCTCCCCTGCGCGCCCTCGGGCCGCGGGCGTTCAAGCCGCCCGCGGCCCGCCCGGAATCGAACGGGACGGGCGCGCAGGGGGCGCGCCTATCGCAGCCTCTCGTACCTGACCCCCCCCGTCTCCATCACCACCGGCTCCCCCTTCCCGTCCGTCCACACCAGGTACTCGCCGCAATCGCCGCCGACCTCCCACCTCTGGAGCGACGCCTTGCCGCCGCCGGTCAGCTCGACGGGCTCCTCGCCGCCCTTCTCGACGCGCGCCTTGCCGAACGCGCCCGGGTTCACCCCGACGCAGTCGATCTCGGCCGGCTTGCCCGCGCCGGTCAGGAGCCACGCGAGCTGCGGCTGGCCGTGGTCGAGCGGCCGCACCTTCCCGGCCTCGCCCACGTCCTTGACCTTGCCCTTGTCCCCGACCCCGCGCTCGTGGCGGACCTTGACCTTGCCGTCGAACAGGAAGGCCATCCAGTACAGGTAGCCCTTGCCCTTGACCTCCCACCGCTTGTACTTGCCGAGCATCCCTTCCGGATCCAGCTCCGCGTAGCTCCGCGTCGCCGGCTTGCCGCCCTTCCGGTCCTTGACGGCCGCCTGGCCCGGGTAGAAGCCCGTCACCAGGTAGACCTGCCCGTCCCGCTTCGCGAACGCCACGTCCAGGCGCCCGAGCACCTTGCCGCCCCTGGTCGCCGCGTAGGGCCACTTCGTGACGTCCTTGGGCTCCGCCGACGCCGGGACTGCGACCACCAGCGCGGCCGCGAGCGCCGCTCCGACCAGCGTTCGAATCCTCATCGTCGCAACTCCCTCCTGCGACCGCACAGGGGCGGATTGTACGGCGAAACGCCCGGGGAGGACTACTCGATCGACACGGCCAGCGAGTAGGTGTTCCAGGCGCCGAGGAAGCCGTTGACGCGGATCAGGTACTCGCCGCCCGCGCCCGCGGGGACCGCGTACGACAGCGACTCCACGTCCGCCTGCGTGGCGCTCGTCGCGACCGGCCTGGCCGCGTCGCCCGGCCCGTACAGCCTCAGGTCCAGGTCGCCCTTGTCGAGCGCCGCGTGCACCGTCAGCACGATCGCGTCCCCCTCGGCCGCGAGCAGGCGGTACCAGTCGTTGTCGTACGGGCAGATCGCGAGCCCCTGGTAGGTCCCCGCGCCGATCACCGCCGCCATGGCGGGCTCGTCGTCCGGCTCCAGCGGGTCGTTCACGCACACCTCGCCGACCGACAGCGCCGCGGCGGCGACGTTGTTGTCCTCCTGGCTCTCGGAGACCTCGTCCGCCGGGTCCGCCTGGACCAGCACGTGGTACTTCCCCGGCGCGGTGTCGAGCGGGATCATGGCCTTGACGACCTGCGGCAGGCCCGCCTTCCCCTCGACCCCCCCCGTCACCGTCCCGTACAGGATCGGCACGTCCGCCCCGTCGAGCGCCGGGTTCGTCGACAGGAACGCCGCGTACCCGAACGCCGGCATGGGCTCCTGGCACGCGTTCGCCAGCGAGAACGAGAGCCGCACGTCCTCCCCCTGCCAGACCTCCTCGGGCGTCAGGGTCAGCCCGGTCGCGGCGACGTCCGTGCCCGGCACGCCGTCCACGCTCAGGCGGTACTTGAACTCGGTCAGGCTCGTCCCCTTCGGCTCGATCACGACGTACGCGGTCGCGTCCTGCGGAGCCACCCAGTCGAGCGCCGCGTTCCCGCTGACCGTCTTGACCGCCGAGCCCTTCGGGTCGAGGTAGATGCCCATCTTCAGCTCGGACTTCCCGTGGTCGAGCGCGAGCGACAGCGCGGTCCCCTTGGTCACCGGCACCTTGAAGAAGTCCTTGTCCTTCTTGCACAAGGTCAGGTTGTTCACGCCGCACCCGATCGGCGCTGCCCCGGCGAAGTCGTTGTTCGGCTCGGCCCGGTCGCCGCCGCAGACGTCCCCCGGGAGGGGCGAGCCGACGGTCGGGGCCATCGAGTACTCGTACGGCCCGGCCTTGCCCGAGATCGGGTTCACCCGCACCCGCACGTAGTACCTGCCCGCGGTGAACACGCACGGGAGGCCCGCGATCGGCGCGTCGGACGTCGGCGCCGAGTCCAGCACCGCCGTCCCGGTCGGGTCGATCACGTCCACCGCCACCCAGCCCTTCGATGCCTTCCTGTCGTACGACACCGACGCGGCGAACGAGACCCCGACGGGCAGGTCGATCGCATACACGTCAGGCAGGTCCGGGCACACGGCAAGCCCCTGGTACGCGCCGCCGCCCGCGTCGAGCAGGGTCGCCACCTCGGGCGCCTCGTTCGGGTCGAACTCGTCGTCCTCGCACACCATGGACTCGTCGACCTCGATCGGGCCGGTCGCGGCGAGGTTGTTGTCCTCGTCCACCTCGTCCAGGACCCCGTCCGCGTCGAGCACCAGGATCAGGTGGTACGTGCCGCCCGCGGTCTCCTTCGGGAGCTGGATCGGGGTCTTGACCTCGATGGCGGTCGAGCCCGGCACCTCGGGCACGTCCACGTCCGCGATGGCCGGGTCCGCGGCCGACCATTCGCCCACGGCCGACAGGAACACGCGCGCCCGCGACGCCGCCGCCGGGTCGGCGCCCAGGTTCACGACGGTCGCGGCCAGGCTCACGAGCCCGCCCGGGAAGATCGCGTCCGGGATCGCGTACACGTGCGTCGGCGTCAGGTCCACGCCCTCCAGCACGTCGAGCACCTCCACGTCGAGCGTGTAGTGCGCCTGGTTGCCCGGCGAGCGCGGGAACACGCGGACGAGGTACTCGCCCGCGGCCGGCACCGCGAGCGCGGCCGCGCGGTCCTCGGGTCCGATCGCGGCGGACGCGTCGAGCACCCTGCCCTCGGGGTCGGACAGCTCCAGGTCCAGCTCGACCGGCCGCGGCTCGAGATACAGCGGGCTCGACGCGATCAGCCGCACGACCAGGGACTGCCCCGGCTCCATGTGGACCGAATACCAGTCCTCCCCGGCGCACAGCCCGAGCCCCGTGGTCTCGCCCTCCGGGAGCGGCGCCGCGTCGCCCGGCCCGCCGTTCGGCTCGTACTCGTCCTCGTAGCACCCCCCCTTCGGCCCGAGCACGGTCAGCGGCTCGGCCGTCACCGTGACGTGGTTCGCCTTGTTCTTGTCCACCGCGAGGTTGTTCAAGGCGTCGCCGATCACGCCGACGTAGTACGTGCCCACGTCGTGAGGGAGCGCCAGCGGGACCGGCACCTTGTCGATGCGCTCGACCGTCGAGGAGGCGTCGACCGCGTCCACCATGACCCTGCCGACCACGAAGTCCTTCTTCGCGGTCACGTCCGCCAGGGACACGGTCTTGTCGGGCGACAGCACCACCCAGTTCACGAACGCGCCCGACGACGTGGACCCCGTGTTCGCGATCGTGTAGGCGACCTTGATCTCCTTGCCCGCCTCGACCACCGCGGGGTGCGCGATGGCGTCGCCGAGCCCGACGTCAACGAACGCCTCCTGGAACACGTGGATCGGCTTCGGGTCGTACTTCCAGTTGTTGCTCTTGGACAGCTCATCGAGCGTCGAGTCCGGGTCCGCGACCGCGGACATGTAGTAGTCCCCGGGCTTCAACGATGGCCCGCTCGGGATCGGGACGATCGCCGAAACCACCCGGGACTCCCCGGCCGCGAGCGCGTCCGCCAGCGTGGTGGCGAGACGCGGGTCGTACTTCGTGTTCACCGACGGCTCGGTCGAGACGAAGAACACCAGCGGGAACTTCGGCGTCGGCTTCGTGCCCGCGTTCCGGACCGCGACCGTCGCCTTCACGCTGCCGCCCCAGTACGTGTCGTGCGGCGCGACCTCGACCGACTCCACGGCCACGTCGAAGCCCGTGACCACGTCCTCGATCGCCTCGAACGTCCACGGCGACACCGCGACGTTGTTCGTCTCGTCGTCCTCGGCCACGACGTTGTCGATGTCCACCCGCGCGATCGCCGTGTAGTGCCCGGGCGCGAGCCCCGCCGGGACCGTCAGCATCGCGGCGAGCGCGAGCGGCATGCCCGCGTCCAGGTTGAAGACGGTGCCGCCGTCCGCGGGCGTCAGCCGCACGTCGTCGGGCGAGGGGGTCGCGTCGGCGGACGCGAACACCGCGTACTTGAAGTTCTTCGCGGGCTTCTTGCCCACGTTGTCGATCGTCATCTCGAACGAGAACGCCTTGCCCGCCGCGACCCTGGTCCCCTGCGCGAAGACCGGCGCCGAGACCTGCAGCTCGGCCTTGTCCTTGGCCTCGTTCTTGACCGTGACGAAGCTCGTCGCCTGGGCGACGTTGTCCGAGCGGTCCGCCTCGGACACGGCCCGGTCGGGGTCCACCGCCACGAACAGGAAGTACGAGCCCTCGGCCGTGTCCGGAGGCAGCGGCGCGGGCTCGTCCCGGAACTCGATGCGCGCCGGCGTGAACCGCCCGTCCTTCATGCCCTCGATCCCGATCTCCTTCAGAACGATGTCCGTATCGGGCTGGTACAACTCGTCCTTGGACAGCAGGATGAGCACGTCGAACGGCGCGTCGATGCGGTCGCCGCGGTTCACCACGTCGAACGAGAACAGGAGCGTGTCGCCCGGCGCGACCGTGGTCGGGGACGTCAGGTGGACCGGCGACAGCGACAGGTCCGCGGTCCCCAGCACCACGACCTGGACCTGGTCCGACGCGATCGCGCCCGTGGAGCGGCAGTGCGCCTCGAACTTCACGTTGTGGCCGCCCGCGGCCTGGAAGACGAAGTCGCCCGGGTCCTTGCGCGACAGGAAGGTGCCCGCCCCGAAGGTCCACAGGTAGTCCGCGTCGTCCTCGGCGCAGCCGGTCAGGCTGCCGGTGAAGTGGACCGTCAGCGGGGCGTTCCCGGTCAGCCGGTCCGCGACGATCTCGACGACCAGATCGCCCTCGGCGACCTCGGCGCGCGCGTCGCCGCCGCCCGGGCCCGGGTCGGACGAGTCGTCGCCGCCTCCCGGCGAGGACGAGCCCCCGCTTCCGCACGCACCGGCGCCCGCGACCGCGCACGCGGCCGCGAGAAACGCGAGAACCGAAAGACGACGCACCATGTGTACCCCCGGACCGGTTCGGCAGGCAGGCTCTACTAGCGGATCCGAGGGGGTCCTGTCAATTGCCGGAAGGCACTCGGCCCGCGCCGCGGCTCCGGCGCGGGCCGCCGGAACGAATTGGACGGGCGCGCGGGGCCACGCTACCATACCCCCGTGAACCGGAAGCTGCTGAAGATCGCGGTCCCGAACGCCATCAGCCTCGCGAGCATGGGGTGCGGGCTCGCCTCCGTCACCATGGCCGCGGTGGGCCGGTTCGAGGCCGCGGCGTGGCTCATCATCTACTCGTGCTTCCTCGACAAGGCGGACGGCGCGGCGGCCAGGGCGCTGGACGCAGGCTCCGACTTCGGCGTCCAGATGGACTCGTTCTCGGACTTCACCGCGTTCGGCATCGCTCCTGCCGCGCTGATGTGGTTCCTCGGACCGGCGGTCGGGCTGCCGGAGGGGTGGTCGGGGTTCGCGGCCGCGAGCTTCCCGTTCACCGCGTCGATCCGTCTCGCGCGGTTCAACGTGGCCGGGCACGAGGACAAGGAGTTCTTCACCGGGGTCCCGACGACGTTCGCCGCCGGCCTGCTCGCGGCCACGGTCCTCACCTTCCGCGACCTCGCGCTGCTGCCGGCGTGGGCCAACGCGCTGCCGCCCGTCATGATCCTGCTGGCCGTGCTGATGGTCAGCCCGATCCGGATCCCGAAGCTGAAGGGCCGCGACAACCGCGCGCTGAACGCGATCCAGATCGCCGCGGCGCTCGCCGGCCTGGTCGTCACCGTGCTCCGGACGCTCCCGGAGGTGCTTCTCGCCCTCGGGCTCGGCTACCTGGTCATCGGCATCGCCGCGGGTGCGCGGAGCCCGTCTCCGGGGCCGCAACCGACCGACCCACCGGGCAATTGACATCGTTCGGGCCCGGCGATAGGGTACCGACGCGGCTCTCGCGCGGCAGGTGCACGTGAACGCGCTGTCGGGGGTGACCCGGAACCGGGATGCGGACCTCGGACGCGTCGTCCTCGTGGAGGACGTGCCGGCGGACCGCGCCCTGATGGCCGAGGCGCTCGGCGAGCGCCGCTACGCCGTGGCGGAGTGCGACGCCTCCGACGCCCTCGAGCGCGCCGCCGAGGTCGGTCCCCGCCTGATCGTCCTGTCCGCGGACGTGCGGAACGGCTTCAACCTGTGCCTGCGCGTCAAGAAGGCGCCGGCGCTGCGCCGCGTGCCGCTGCTGCTGGTGACCGGCAAGTCCACGCCGGACATGGTCCGCAAGCACCGCATGCTCCCGACCCGCGCGGACGGCTACCTGCTGAAGCCGATGACGCGCGAATCGTTCCTGCGCGCCGTGGCCGAGCTGCTCCCCGAGGACTTCCGCGCCTCGCCCGCTCGCATCGAGCGGCTCGCGCCCGATCGGCCGGCGTTCGACCGCGAGGTGCGCGAGGACGAGGACAGCGACGTGCGCGAGCGGACCCTGGTGCACCAGGGCGCGCAGGAGAGCGCGGTCGTCGCGTACGTCGAGGAGGAGGTCCGGACCCTCAAGGACATCGTGTCGCGGCTCGAGAGCGAGAAGGCCGGGCTGATGGGCCGCCTGGTGGACCTGGAGGCCGAGATCCGGAGCGACCGGAACCGCCTGGACTCCGGCCTCAAGATGATCGAGCACAAGACCGCCGAGCCGCCGGCCGAGCGCGTCGACGAGGCCCGCCGCAAGGGCTTCGAGGAAGGCCTGGTCCAGGGCATGCACGAGGGGCGCGCCGAGCTGGAGAAGTTCCGTGCGGCCGCGGCCGACACCTCCGAGCAGCTCGCCTCGCGGATCGCCGAGGTCGCGCAGCTCCGGGCGCGCGTGGCGGAGAGCGAGGGGCTCGCGTCGCGTCTCGCCGAGCAGCAGGCCGCGCGCGAGGCCGCGGACCAGGAAGCCCGGGCCGCCCGCCAGGAGATCGCCGAGACCACGATCCTGTTCGAGCGGCTCGAGGCCGGGTACAAGGCGTCGCTGGAGGAGGCCCAGGCCGAGCGGCTCTCCTTCGAGCAGAACGTGTCGAAGCTGGAGACGGAGCTGGAGCAGCTCCGCGAGCGCGCCGCCTCGGTCGAGCAGGCCTCGACCGAGATCATGGACCTGCGCCAGGCCGCCGCGCGCGCCGAGATCGTGGACGAGGAGTGCCGCGGGCTCCGCGCGCAGCTCCAGCACACCGTGGCCGACCTCGACGCCGCCCGCGCCGAGGCCCAGTCCCTGCGCGACCGCGCCGCCGCGGCCTCCGGGATCGAGGAGCGGGTCGCCGGGCTGGAGCGGGACCTTGCGGCCGCTCTCGATGACGCCTCCGCGGCTCGCGAGGCGCGCGAGTTCGCCAGGTCGGAGGCGGCGAGCCTGCGAACGAAGTTCTCCGCACTCCGGTCCCTCCTCGGCGAAACGACGGAATGACGATGCGCGGCTCCCTTCTCGTGACCGCTTTCCTCGCCCTGGCGCTCTGCGGCGCGTGCGCCCGGGAGATCGGCGACGACTGCTCGACGAACACGGACTGCGGCGAGAACCGCATCTGCGACACGTCGCAGCCCGGCGGCTACTGCACGGTCACGCCCTGCCGCGACGACAGCGAGTGCCCGGGCGAGTCGATCTGCGTGGAGTTCTCGGTCGACGCCACGTACTGCATGCGGGCGTGCAGCGACCTGAAGCCGTGCCGCGTCGAGTACGAGTGCGTGCGGGACTTCAAGGATTTCGCCCCCTTCTGCGATCAGGCCCTGCCCTCCGCGTCCCTGCTCCCGTAACAAGACCCGTCCCGGCCCGATAACTGATGCAGCCTCGCCTTTCGGTGGCGCAGCGGATTGAGCGATCCGCGCTGAGGCGCGGATCGCCCAGCGGCCGCAAGGCGGCCGCGCAAGGGGGGTGGCCCGCGCCCCGCAACGCGGGGCGGCGGGCAGGGGGGCGAGCCGCGCCCCCCTCCGATCGATGCCCCTGGGGCTGCCGGGGTCCGGGGCGTGGGGTACGTATCTCGACGGGTGTCGTTCGGGACCGCCTGCCGTGCGGGCCGGGCGACAGCGCGGAATGCTCGGATTTGACCGTGGTCGATGCCATGCCTACAATGAAGCCGGCCGGAGCAACCGACGAACCGAACTCGGACGGACGACGGTCCGGCAGGTTTCCACAACCGGAGGTCCATGGAAGAGACCAGGAGCGTGACCCCGCGTTCGACGGCGGCCCGTGCGGCCCCGTCGGCCCCCTCTCCCGTGAACGACCCGATGGAGCTGGCCAAGGCGGTCCTGGATGCGGCGTGGTCGAAGAACGGGTTCAACACCCGCCTCCTGGACGTGGGCAGGCTGGTGTCGTACACGGACCTCTTCGTCATCCTGACCGGCCGCTCGGACCGGCACGTCGTGGCGATCGCGGACGCGATCGAGGCGGCGATGAAGGAGCGCGGCCAGACCCCGATGGGGGTGGAGGGGCGCCAGGCGGGGACCTGGGTCCTCCTCGACTACGGGAGCGTGGTGGTTCACGTGTTCGACCAGCCGACCCGGGACTTCTACGACCTGGAGCGGCTCTGGTCGGACGCGACGCCCGTCCCGGTGGAGGAGCCGGCCTGGGTGAAGGAGTTCGAGCGGATGGAGGCCGGGCTGGACGCGTCCTGGGGGCCGTGAGGTCCCTGGCCTCGACGGCCCTCCGGTCCCTGTTCGACTCACTCCTGGTGCCTTCCTGTCTCGATTGCGGGGACCTCGTCCCCTCCCTTTCCCCCTTCGACTTCCCCGTTTGCGCCGCCTGCGCGGAGGGCTTCGAGCGCATCCTGCCCCCCGCGTGCGGCCGGTGCGGCGTGCCGCTCCCGGCCGCCGCCCGCGCCGCCGTCCGGTGCGGCCCGTGCCGCACCCACCCGCCGGACTTCCGGCGCGCGGCCGCGGCGTTCGTCTACGGCGGCCCGGTCGCGCGGATCGTGCTGCGCCTGAAGTACGGCCGCGAGGCCTGGCTCGCGCCGCCGCTCGGGCGCGTCCTGGCCGCTGCGGCGCACGCGTCCGGCCTCGGGGCCGCGACCGCGGCGGGCGCCGTCGTCGTGGCCGTCCCGCTCGCACCGGCGAGGCTCCGGTCCCGCGGCTACAACCAGGCCGTGCTGCTCGGCCGCGCCGCGGCCCGCACGCTCGGCCTGCCCCTCGCAGCCGACGCCCTGGCCCGCGCGCGCGACCCGGGGCCGCAGGACCACCATGGGAGGCGGGAGCGCCGCGAGCGCGTGGCGGGCTGCTTCGCGGTGACGACGCGCGGGGCGCGGGTCGTCGAGGGCCGCCCGGTCCTGCTGGTGGACGACGTGATCACGACCGGTGCCACCGCGTCCGAATGCGCCCGCGTCCTGCTGGCCGCCGGCGCCGCCTCGGTGGACGTGATCGCGGTTGCCCGTGCGGTGTCGTGACGGGGGGCAAAGCCCCACCCGCCGGCTGCCGGGCCGAAGACGTGACGCCCTCGCAAAAAGCCTCCAGAAGCCCATTTCGCGGGGGGTACGCGCACGCAACCCCGCGAAGTCATACGGGCCAATTTACCCCCCGCGCACCGTTTCCGGCCCGTTTGGGGGTTCTTACAGGGGCGTCAAGACGTCGCCCTGATACACGTCGCCGAGGCTCGCGGCGGAGCGGCGCGGTCGGCGTCTTCTACATGTATGAATCGGCAGCCGGCGGGGGAACAGAGTCTCCCGAAAGGGACTTTGCGGGGAGGGCTCACGTGGGCGCCCGTGCCGAGCCTTTCTCCCACGCGCGCGTACAAGTTGACACCTACCCACCCCATTCCTTACGCTTCCCCCTCAGGTCCCGACCCCATCCGGGTGGGCCCGCGGAGGGGCAGTTGCTCGATCGCCTTCACGCCAGCAGATCCGGCGAGTTCCGCCGCGTCCTGCGCGCGTGCGCGATCGCCGCCTCGCGCGGCCGGCAGGCGCTCCTGCTCCGCGTGCCGGCCGAGCAGGACCCGGACGCGTTCCTGCGCGCGCTCCACGCCTACTCGCGCGACCGGGCCGGCCGCCCGGTCCGCCTGTTCACGCTCCCTGCCGATCGGCGCGCACCCTGGACCCGGGCGCTCGGCGCGCTCCTGGGCATCGGCGACCCCGCGGCGGCGCCCGAGGGCCCGGCCACGCTCGCGGACCTGCCGGGGACCGCGGACCGGCTGTTCGAGCGGCTCCGCGCCGCCATGGCGGCCGACCTCGCGACGGACGAGGCCGCCTCCGGGCCCGGCCTCCTGTTCGTCGAGGGCGACGTTGCCTGCGAGCGGACCCTGCTCGCCCTGATGGCGCACCTGTCGCCGGCGGAGTCGCTCTGGCGGGCCCTGCCGGGCGCGCGCGGCCGGTCCGACCAGTTCGTGCTGGTCGCGGCCGTCGGCTGCGCCCCGGACGGCGCCGTGGCCGCGAGGCTCCCCGACGCCGTCGAGACCCTCCGGGTCCGGCCGCTCGACCCCGAGGACGTCCGTGCCGCGCCCGACGCGGCCGCCGAGATCCTGATCGCGACCCTCTCGGGCGGAGGCCCCGGCCCGCGTCCGGCGCCCGCCCCGCGGCGCCGCCTCGGCGTCGAGGAGGCGATCGGGGCCGGCCTGTACCACGACGCCGATCCCGGCACGGCGGAGGCCCCCTGGACCCGCGTGCGCGCCCTGGCCGCGGCCGGGAAGCCGGCGGATGCGATCGTCGAGGCGAGGGCCGCCGCGGGTGCGCTGGCGCCGGGGTTGCTGGTCGAGGCGGGCGAGCTGGCGCTCGCGCTGGCCGACTCCGACGGCGTCGCGTTCTTCGGGGACGCGGCAGCCGCCGCGGGCGAGGCCGCCGGCGCCGCGTGGCTGCGTGCCGAGGCGGCCCTGGCCGCGGCCGACCTCGATGCCGCGTCGCGCCTGTCCGCGGAGGCGCTCGCGGCCGCACCCTCGGACCGCGTCCGGTCGGCCGCCGAGAACACGCTCGGCAAGGCCGCTTTCCGCGCCGGACGGCATGACGACGCCGAGCGCCGGTTCGATGCGGCACGGGACTCGGGCTCCGGGGGACGCGAGGCCGCCCGCGCGGCGCACAACCTCGGGCTGGTCTCGATCCGGCGCGGGCAGTGGTCGAAGGCGACCGGTCGCCTCCAGGAGGCGGTGGTCGCGGCGGACGCGGCGGGCGACGCCTTCGGCGCGGCGCTCGCACGGCGCAACCTCGCTATCGCGCTGGAGCACCAGGGCCGCTGGCAGCCGGCGATGGAGTACGCGCTCCAGGCGCTCGACCGGCTCGCGCGGCTCGGCCGGACCGCGAACCTCCCGAACGCGATGCTGACGGTCGCGGACCTCCTCGTCACGTTCGGCGAGTGGGACCGCGCGCTCGCGATCGTGCAGGCCGCCGAGGCGATCGCGGAGCGGACCCGGCAGGCCCACGTGATGACGGTGTGCGCCCGGATGCGGGGCGAGTGCCGGCTGCTGCGCGGCGAAGCCGAGCGGGCGATCGAGGTCCTGGGCGAGGCGCACGAGGCGTTCGCGTCCCGCGGCTTCGCCGACGACGCGGCCGCGTGCGCGGCGAGGCTCGCCGAGGCCGCCCTGGCGGCCGGCCGCACGGGCGAGGCGCGCCGGTGGGCCGCCCTGGCAGGCGATTCCGGCGAGGCTGCCGGCCGTGCCGCCGTGGTGAACGGACGGATCGCGCTCTCCGAAGGCACGCCCGCGATCGCGCTGGCCGAGCTGTCCCGGGCGCGCGACCTGCTCTCGGCCGCCGCGCAGCGCGAGCCGCTGGCCGTCGCGACCGCGTCGCTCGCGGACGCGACCGAGGCGCTCGGGGACGGCATCGCGGCCGGACACCTGCGCGACGAGGCCCGGGCCCTGATCGAGGAGGCCGCCGCGAGCGTCCCGCCGGAGTACCGGCGCGCGTTCCGGAGCCGCCCCGGGCCGGCCGACCTGCTCGAAGGCCGGCCGGAGGCCGACGCGCCCGCGACCGGGCCCGGGGAGGGCCCGCGGGTCACCGCGCTCGCGCCGCGGCCGCGACTGCGCCACGTGGTCCCGAAGATCCTCGGCGAATCCGGGGTCCTGCGGCGCGTGCTGGTCACGATCGAGCGCGTCCGCGACGTGTCCGTGCCGGTCCTGCTGCTCGGCGAGTCGGGCACGGGAAAGGAGCTGTTCGCCGAGGCGCTGCACCTGATGTCGCCGCGTGCGTCCGGGCCGTTCGTCCGGGTGAACGCCGCCGCCTTCACGGACACGCTGCTGCTGTCCGAGCTGTTCGGCCACGAGCGCGGCGCCTTCACCGGCGCGCACGCGCGCAAGATCGGTCGCTTCGAGGCCGCGCACGGCGGGACCCTCTTCCTGGACGAGATCGGCGACGTCAGCGAGCGGCTCCAGACGGCCCTGCTCCGCGTGATCGAGGAGCAGCGGTTCCAGCGCGTCGGCGGCGTCGAGACGGTCCACGTGGACGTCCGGCTGGTCTTCGCGACGAATCGCGACCTGGGCGAGGCCATGCGGGCGGGCAGGTTCCGGGAGGACCTGTTCCACCGCATCAGCGGGGTGACCATCCCCGTGCCGCCGCTCCGGGACCGGCTCGAGGACGTGCCCGCGCTGGTCGAGCAGTTCGTCGCGGACGCGGCCCGGGAGACCGGCCGGACGGTCACGATCGCGCCGGACGCGCTCGATCTGCTCTGCGGCTGGCGCTGGCCGGGCAACGTCCGCGAGCTGAAGAACGTCGTGCGCAAGGCGTGCCTGCTGTCGGACGGGCCGGCGGTCACGCGCGACGTGCTGCTGCGCGAGGCGCCGGAGCTGAGGCGCGCCGCGAGGCGGCCCACGGCCGGCGGCCTGGACATCTTCGACATGGTGTTCGGCCGGGGCGTCTCGCTGTTCGACGCGCGGGCCGAGGTCGAGGTGGCCCTGATCCGCGAGGCGCTCGCGCAGTCCGGGGGGAACATCTCGGCCGCGGCGCGTGTCCTCGGGATGAAGCGCCCGCGGCTGTCGCAGATGGTCAAGGAGTACGGTCTCAAGGTGGAAGCCGGGGAGCCCCGCGCGGCGCAGGCCGGCCCGATCCGGCTGGTGCCGACGGGCGACGGGTCGCGTCGCGCCGGGAATTCCGGGAAGGAGGGGGCATGAGAAAGCTCGCCCTCGTGCTGGTCGTGGCAGCCACGTGGCTCCACGCGTGCGAGTTCGGCGTCGCCTACGACGAGGGCGCGGGTCCGCCTGCCGTCGGGAAGGCCGGCGGTTCGCTGTCATCCGAGGCCGCGACGCGCCGGGCCGCGGAGCCGGCTGCGCCGCAGGGGCCCGAACGGACCGATCCCGGGTCCGCGAGCGCCGCGCCGGGCGGCATGGCCGTGAGCCCGTTCCCGCCCGCGGGAGGGCTCTGCATCGACACCTCGACCGGCGTCCCGCGCGCGGTGCCCTGCTTCTCCACGACGATGCTCGGCCCGAGCCCGATGCACGGCGACCCCGACCCGTGGCGGCCCGGGGACTCCAAGCCGTACTGACCCGGATCCGGGTCATGACCTGCGCCGTCGCCCGCCCGAACTGCTATCCTTCGCCGCCGGAGGTGACCCGGACATGACGGAGCTGATCCTCGGGACGGGCCTCGCGGCCGTCGCAGTCGCGCTGCTGGCCCGCCGGCGCATCGACCTCTACGACCCGGCCGCCCGGGTGCGGGCGTGGAACGCGGGTCGCGTCGTCCTGCTCGCGGCGGGCATCGCGCTCGCGTGGCCGCCGGCGTTCGACCTCGCGCGGTCGCTCGTGCGGAACGCCGGCGCCGGCACCGCGTCGCTCCCGTGGCGCGCGGACGCCGAGGCGGCGCTCGCGGACGCGAAGGCGCGCGAGGTCCCGGCGGTGCTCGACGCGGGCGCGGAGTGGTGCGCGGCGTGCAAGGAGCTGGAGCACGTCACCTTCACGGACGAGAAGGTCGCGGAGGCGCTCTCCGGGTTCGTCCCGATCCGCGTGGACATGACGGACTTCGACGCCGCCCAGGCGCGCCTCGCGGCGATCGGCATCGACATCGGCGCGCTCCCGTGGGTCGGTTTCTTCCTGCCGGACGGACGGCTGAACCCCGGGGTGACGCTGACGGACTTCGAGGCGCCCGGCGACTTCGTGGCGCGCGTGAAGCTCGCGGGCGAGTGGCGCGAGCGGCCGCCCACTCCGGTCGAGGCGTGGATCGCGGAGCACGGCCTCCTGCTCGCGCTGCTCCTGGTGTTCTGGGCGGGCGTCGGCGTGTCGCTGACCCCGTGCGTCTATCCCCTGATCCCGATCACGGTGTCGGTCGTCGGAGCGCGCGAGGGCGGACCCGAGGGCCCGCCCGCGCCGCTCGGCCGCCGCATCGTGCGGTCCGGCGCCTTCGTGGGCGGGCTCCTGGTCACGTACACCGCGCTCGGGGTCGTGTCCGCCCTGCTCGGCAAGGGATTCGGCTCGTGGCTCCAGCACCCCGCCGTGACGATCGGCATGGCCGCGCTGCTCGCGGCGCTGGCCGCGTCCTATCTCGGGTTCTTCCAGCTCGACCTGCCTCAGTCGCTGAAGGCGCGGATCGGGAAGAAGCGCGGCGGGCTCGCCGGGGTCGCGCTCGTGGGCGCGGGGACCGGGTTCCTCGCGGCGCCGTGCGCCGGCCCGGTGGTGGTCGGGATCCTCGCCGTGATCAGCGGCACGGGCGACGTCCTGCTCGGCACGCTGCTGATGGCCGTGTTCGCGCTCGGCATGGGGATGCTGTTCTTCGGTCTCGGCCTGTCCACCGCCCTCCTCGCGCGCCTCCCGCGCGGCGGCACCTGGATGGAGTGGGTGGAGGTCGGCTTCGCGGTCGTGCTCCTGGTCGTGGCGATCCACTACGGCCGCATGGGGGTCCAGGGCTTCCTGGCCTGACGTCGCACCCGCGCGGCGGGCGCGCGCCGGACCAGCGGGCCTCACATCTGGCCCGCGGCCCGGCGCGCCCGGTTTGCGGGGATACCTCAGCCCCTATCCGAGCATTCCGCGCTGTCGCCCGGGCCGCACGGCAGGCGGTCCCGAACGACACCGGTCGAGACGCGTACCCCACCATCCCGACCCGGCAGGCGCCAGGGGCATCGATCGGAGGGGGGCGCGGCTCGCCCCCCTGCCCGCCGCCCCGCGTTGCGGGGCGCGGGCCACCCCCCTTGCGCTGCCGCCTTGCGGCCGCCGAGCGCGCCGCGCCACAGCGCGGCGCGCTCCCATCCGCTTGATCGCGTCGAGCGCATTGGCTACGCTTCCCGCAACCCGGGTCGTTTCGGCCCGGAGGCGGTTTCACCGACAGCGGACGGACGGAGCCACATGCTGAGGTTCTGCGGCGTATTCGCGAGCGATCACCGGCACCTCAAGTGCGCCGTCGCGGCCACCTGCCAGGGCGGAAAGGTGGGCGACCGGCCGAAGGGGCGCGTCGGCGTGGGGTACTGGGGCGGGGACGAGGTCCTGCTGATGCGGCGCCCGGTCGGGGCGGAGTCCGGGATCGTGCAGATGATCGGGCCCGCCATCGGGAACCACGTCCTGTTCGGGATCGACGACTCCCAGACCGCCCAGTTCCGGCTGGAGAGCACCTCCCCCTTCCGGTTCCGGAACTACCTCGGGCTCGTGTCCGTCGGGCAGATCAAGCAGAAGGACTTCGCGGAGCGCCTCCTGTTCCACGTCCCCGAGTACCTGGCGCGCGACGCGCGGAGCGACCTGCCGTCCGAACTGCTGTTCCTGCTGTACCTGTCGTACGTCCACGACCTCGGCCGGATCGAGGCGCCGAGGATCGCGCCGGGCATGCTGATGGACGCGCTGAGGTCCACGCTGATGCTGGTCCCGAAGCTGCTCGACGGCTCGCCGCCGCCGCTCGCGTTGTGCGTCGGGAACGGCCGGCACATGGTGGCCGCCGCGATCGGCACTGACCTCTGGATGCGGTCGTTCGACGGCATCGACCCGTGCCCGCTCTGCTCCGAGCCCGAGCGCACGGTGGACCGCGATTCGCGCTTCGTCCGTCACCGGGACGTCCGCGTGGTCGCGTTCGCCCATCACGATGGCATCGCCCCGGCCCAGGGCTTCGCCAAGCTCCCCCCGGGCCAGGTCGTCGCCGCCACATCCACCGGGGAGATCATCTCCAGATCGGTGTAGCCCCTCCCCGTGCCCGTGCCAGTACCCGTCCCCGTGCCCGAACCCATGCCCGTGCCAGTACCCATGCCCGTGCCCGAACCCATGCCCGAACCCATGCCCGTGCCCGAACCCATGCCCGTGCCCGTGCCCGAACCCATGCCCATGCCCGTGCCCGAACCCGCTCTGCCCCGTACCCGCCCCGACCCATTCCCGCCCCGACCCATTCCCTGTCTTTGACAGGGCGCGGGTTACGGGTGAAAATCGAACCCGCTCTTGGCACTGGCAGGCGGGCGCGGGTACGCCCGCCCTACAAGCCCGGGGGTAGCATGAAGCGGATCGCACCGTTCCTGGTCGTGCTCGCGGCGTGGGGGGTCTTCCCCGCAATCGCGTCGGCCGGGGAGTTCACCTCCGTCATGTCGTCGGCCGATACGGGG
>VGRB01000061.1 GCA_016875475.1 Deltaproteobacteria bacterium | reverse complement strand
CCGATCGGAGGGGGGCGCGGCTCGCCCCCCTGCCCGCCGCCCCGCGTTGCGGGGCGCGGGCCACCCCCCTTGCGCGGCCGCCTTGCGGCCGCCGAGCGCGCCGCGCCACAGCGCGGATCGCTCGTGCCCGTACCCGTACCCGCCCGCCTCCTCACCGCGCGGAAACCAGCCCGGCGTACAGCGCCTCGTACGCACGCGCGGAAGCGTCCCAGCTGAAATCCGCGGCCATGGCGCGGCGCACGACCGCGGCGTGGGCGGCCGCGTCGGCGTGGAGGGTGACGGCGCGCGCGAGCCGGTCGAGCAGCGCCTCGCGCGTGAAGGTGCGGAACTTCAAGCCGGTGGCGTTCGCGGGGTCCTCGTCGACGTCCGCGACGGTGTCGTCGAGCCCCCCCACCGCGTGCACGACCGGGAGCGTCCCGTAGGCCATCGAGTAGATCTGGTTCAGGCCGCACGGCTCGTACCGCGACGGCATCACGAAGAAGTCGCAGCCCGCCTCGATGCGGTGCGCCAGCCCGTTGTCGTAGGCGATCCGGACCGCGACCCGCTCCGGGTAGCGGGACGCGACCTCGACCATGTGGTCCTCGATCGCGGCCTCGCCGGTGCCGAGCACGACCACGCTCGCGCCGAGCGCCACCACGTCGGGCAGCACGCACGCGAGCAGGTCGAACCCCTTCTGCTCGGCAAGCCGGCCGACCACCCCGAAGACCGGGCCGCGGGCCGGCGCGAGCCCGCACTCGCGGAGCAGCGCTTCCCTGCATGCGGCCTTGCCGGACAGGTCGGCGGCCGAGTAGGTGGACGGGATGAGCGCGTCGGTGGCGGGCGACCACTCGCCGTAGTCCGCGCCGTTCAGGATCCCGGAGACGTCGGCCCCGCGACGCCGGAGCAGGCCGTCGAGGCCGCAGCCGAACTCCGGGGTCATGATCTCGCGGGCGTAGCGCGGACTGACCGTGGTGATGCGGTCCGCGAAGACCAGCCCCGCCTTCAGGAAGCCGACCTTGCCCCAGAACTCGACCTGCTCGGGGTTGAACAGTTCCCAGGGCAGCCCGACGTCGGGCAGGACCTCGGCCGAGAACAGCCCCTGGTACGCCATGTTGTGGATGGTCGTCACGGTCGCGAACAGGTCGAGGTGCAGGTGGTTCCACGCCGGGACCAGCCCGGCCTGCCAGTCGTGGCAGTGCAGCACGTCGGGGCGCAGCCGGAGCGCCCGGACGACGCCGAACACGGCCGCCGCGAACGCGCCGAACCGCAGGTGGTTGTCCGGGTAGTCGCCCTCGCGGGTCCCGTACAACTGCGGTCGCCCGAACAGCCCCTCGTTGGCCAGGAACAGGACCCGCGTCCCCGCGGGCATGGTCGTCTCGTGGACCTCGAAGTCGAAGGTGCGGCCCGCGAGCGTGACCTGGACCTCCCGCCCCGTGTGCGCGACCCGGTGCCGGTCGCGGTCCACGCTCGCGTAGAGCGGCGTGACGACCGCCACGCGGTGGCCGAGCCGGGTCAGCGCCTCGGGGAGCGCGCCGGACACGTCGGCGAGGCCGCCGGTCTTGGAATACGGGACGCACTCGGGCGTGCAGTGCAGGATGTCGAGCATGTGAAGACCTCCTGGGACGCCGGTCCGGTCCCCGTCCTGCTGCGCCAGGCGCCCCAGGGCGGCGGGATCAACCTTCGCTCGGCCCGCCCGCGACAGGGACCGGGGCCGGGAGGCCCTCGGGGGGGATCTCGATCCACTCGCCCCACTTGCGCCCCGTCCGGAGCCGGTAGCGCGAGGCGAGGAAGCCGCGATACTCCAGCTCCGACACGAACTTCCGGAGCAGGTTGTCGAAGTCGGTCGCGTCGCGCACGATGAACTGCAGGAGGAAGTGAAGCGCGTCGTGGCACTGAGTCTCGGCGAAGAGCCGCGTCCGGCTCTTGTCCGAGCGCTCGAACACGGTGATCTGGAACGTCACCGTGCGCCCCAGCTTGGTCGCCTCGAGCTGGAACCTGCTGTGCTCCTTCACCATGGCCCGGGATTCTTGCATCCGGCACGTCCCGGTGTCAAGGCGCGGCGCGGGCCCCCACGGTAGGCGGTCCCGAACGACACCCGTCGAGACACGTACCCCACCTTCCCGACCCGGCAGGCACCAGGGGCATCGATCGGGGGGGGGCGCGGCTCGCCCCCCTGCCCGCCGCCCCGCGTTGCGGGGCGCGGGCCACCCCCCTTGCGCGCCCGCATCGCGGGCGCCGAGCGCTCCGCGCCTCAGCGCGGCGCGCTCGATTTCGCGAGCGTTCTTGACACGGGTCGCCACGTCGGCTTACGCTCCTTCGCGGCGACTTGCAGAGGTGGTAGGTGGTTGAAGGCGACGTGCTTCGGGAGGACACCGAACGCCTCCCGGCTGCCTTCCGGGTAACGTTCGAGTCGGGGGGGGGAACCCGGGACGGGGTGGCGGTCAACGTCTCGCGCAAGGGCCTGTGCCTGCGGACGAACGGACCGCTGGCGGACGACCAGGAGGTCAGGGTTCTGCTGCCCTCCGCCGAGGGGCCGGTCGAGGTCACGGGGGTGGTCCGCTGGGTCGTCGAGCTGTCCCCGCTGCTCCAGCCGACCTTCCTGCTCGAGGCCGGGATCGGCATCGACGAACCTCCGCCCGCATACGAGGAACTGTTCAGCCAGGAGAGCGCCAGGTTCGTCGACTACCGCCACGGAGCGCGCGTCCCGCACCAGCTCCGGGTGGAGGTCGTCGGCCCCGGGTTCTGGGAGACGACGTTCGCCCTGAACCTCGGCCGCAAGGGCGTGTTCGTTCGCACGGACCACGACCTCGTTCCGGGCCAGCTCGTCGAGCTGAAGCTGTTCGTTCCGGGCGCCGAGCCGATCCTGGTCCGCGCGGAGGTCGTCCACCTCCTGTCGCGGGAGGCCGCCGCCCAGGTGGGCGCCGAGCCCGGCGCGGGCCTGCGGATCGGCTCGCTGCCCCTGGGCGTCCGCGATCTGTACCACGCGTACGTCGAGGATCTCGAGCAGCGCTACCGTGCCTGAGCAGCCACTCGCGTCACTGCCTCGATGAGAACACGTAGTCGTTCTGCCGGGCGTCGGCGTGGCAGAAGTAGCAGCCGTCCGGATCGATCCGGTCGCGCGGCAGCTCCTCCCTCGTGGCGGGGTCGAAGGCGCGGAACTTCCAGCCGCTCATGTCCCCGGTCCCGATCTTGTACATCACCGAGACCCGGAACAGGTCGCCCGGACGGAGCTGGCCGCCGGGATCGACCGACACCATGCGCTCCTCCTTGACCAGCACCGAGCCCACCGGGTACGAGCCGGACTTGCGGCCGGCCGCCGTCGGGTTCGCGTACAGGTCCCGGGCCTCGCGCTCCGCCTCGCGGATGATGATGGCGGCGTTCAGCTTCTTCCACGCGCGGTAGTCGGACGGGAAGGATGTGTCGTCCGTGCGGCCATCGTCGCGCGCACGCCCGCCCGAGCAGCCCGCAAGCGCGATCAGCAGGAGACCTCCGATCGGGAGGACGAATCCGCGCATGATCACCTCCGGTCCGCCGGGCGGACGCCCGCGCCGGCGATTCGTCAGCGGGACTGGGCGGCGATGAGCTTCTTGCGACGGCGATCGGCCTCGCGCTGCTTGCGCTTGCGGCGCACGCTCGGCTTCTCGTGGAACCGGCGCTTCTTCAGCTCCTTGTAGAGCCCCTCGTTCGCCATCTTCCGCTTGAGCGCGGACAGGGCGCGGCCCACGTCGTTCTCCTGGACCACGACCTCGAGGGGTCTGAACTCCAACTGCTTCGGGTTCACCAGGCAATCACCTCCCTTCGGCCCCTAAAGGGCGAGTGTTCATATACCCGAACGCCCCGGGTGTCAAGAACTTCCCGTGCCCGTACCCGCCCCTTGACTCCCCATTTCCGCCGACCCACACTCCGTTGCGCCTCGCGACGGGTGGCGTGCCATGAAGGGCGACGGCGCACGGTCCTCCGGCTTCCGCCTCCGGACGGTCTACCGGCTCTCCGGCGACCAGGGCCCCGCGGTCGACGCGCTGGTCCGCGGGCTGGAGGCGGACGCGCGCGACCAGGTCCTGCTGGGCGTGACCGGCTCCGGCAAGACCTTCGCGATCGCCAACGTGGTGGCCCGCGTCAACCGCCCCGCCCTGGTCATCGCTCCGAACAAGACCCTGGCCGCGCAGCTCTACGGCGAGTTCAAGCAGTTCTTCCCGGACAACGCGGTCGAGTACTTCGTCAGCTACTACGACTACTACCAGCCCGAGGCGTACGTCCCGGCGTCCGACACGTACATCGAGAAGGACGCCCAGATCAACGACGAGATCGACCGCATGCGTCACTCCGCGACGCGGTCGCTGTTCGAGCGGGACGACGTCATCATCGTCGCCTCGGTGTCCTGCATCTACGGCCTCGGCTCGGCCGAGGCGTACTACGGGCTCGTCATCTTCCTGGAGGTCGGCGGCGACTGCGACCGCGACACGCTCCTGCGGCGGCTGGTGGAGCTGCAGTACGAGCGCAACGACGTCGGCTTCGATCGCGGCACGTTCCGGGTGCGCGGGGACGTGGTCGAGGTGTTCCCGCCGCACGAGGAGTCGAAGGCGGTCCGGGTCGACCTCTTCGGCGACACCGTGGACGGGATCGCGGAGTTCGACCCCGTGTCGGGCCGGGTCGAGCGGAAGCTCGGCAAGATCGCGCTGTACCCGAACAGCCACTACGTGACCACGGCCGACCGGATGCGGCGCGCGATCGTGGCCATCCAGGACGAGCTGGAGAAGCGCCTGATCGCGCTCCGCGACGCGGGCAGGGTCCTGGAGGCGGCGCGCCTCGAGCAGCGCACGCTCGCGGACGTGGAGGCGCTGGAGCAGTGGGGCCACGTCGCGGGGATCGAGAACTACTCGCGGCACCTCACCTGCCGCGGCGAGGGCGAGCCGCCGCCGACGCTGATCGACTATTTCCCCAAGGACTTCCTGGTGTTCATCGACGAGAGCCACCTGACCGTCCCGCAGGTCATCGGCATGTACCGCGGGGACCGGGCGCGCAAGGACGTGCTGGTCGAGTACGGCTTCCGCCTGCCGTCCGCCGTGGACAACCGGCCGCTGAGGTTCGACGAGTTCAACGAGCGCCGCGGGCGGACCGTCTACGTGTCCGCGACCCCGGGCGACTACGAGCTGGGGCTCGCCTCCGGCCGCGTCGCCGAGATGATCGTCCGGCCGACCGGCCTCGTGGACCCGGTCGTGCACCTGCGGCCGGCCACCCACCAGGTCGACGACCTCCTCGGCGAAATCCGCGAGCGGGTCGCGAGGAAGGAGCGGGTGCTCGTGACCACGCTGACCAAGCGCATGGCCGAGCACCTGACCGAGTACCTGGCCGAGGCGGGCGTGCGGGTGCGCTACCTCCATTCGGACGTGGACACCCTGAACCGCGTCGAGATCATCCGCGACCTCCGGATGGGCGTGTTCGACGTGCTGGTCGGCATCAACCTGCTGCGCGAGGGGCTCGACCTGCCGGAAGTGAGCCTCGTCGCGATCCTCGACGCGGACAAGGAGGGCTACCTGCGGAGCGACCGATCGCTCGTGCAGACGTTCGGCCGCGCCGCGCGCAACGTGAACGGGACCGTCATCATGTACGCGGACACGGTGACGAAGTCGATGCGCCGCGCCGTCGAGGAGACCGAGCGCCGGCGCGCGAAGCAGGTCGCCCACAACGAGGCCAACGGCATCACGCCCCAGTCGGTCCAGCGCCGCATCTTCTGGATCGAGCAGGCCGAGGAGGCCGCCCGCCGGATCGGCGTGGAGCGCCCGGCGGACCTCCACAAGGCGGTCGAGGACCGGGGCGAGGCCGGGAAGATGATCGAGAAGCTCCGCAAGGAGATGACCGAGGCGGCGAAGCGGCTCGAGTTCGAGAAGGCCGCGGAGCTGCGGGACCGGATCCGGGCGCTGCGGGCGGTGCTGGGCAGTTCCTAGCCCGCTCCCCGCGCGGGGGTCAGGGCTTCTTCCTGCCCTGGTTCGCGACGGCCGCCATCTGCGCTGCGAGGTGCTCGGGGTCCGCCAGGTACTCGTGCCGGATCGGCTTCATCTCGTCGTCCAGCTCGTAGACCAGCGGGATCCCGGTCGGGATGTTCAGGCCGACGATCTCGTCGTCCGAGATGCCGTCCAGGTACTTCACCAGCGCCCGCAGGCTGTTCCCGTGCGCCGCGATCAGGACGCGCTTCCCCGACTTCACCGCCGGCGCGATCGTGGCGCGCCAGAACGGCAGGAACCGCTCCACCGTGTTCTTGAGCGCCTCGGTCCGCGGCACGTCGGCCGGGTCGAGGTCGGCGTAGCGGCGGTCGTGGCCCGGCCAGCGCGGATCGCTCGTCTCCAGCGGCGGCGGCGGCACGTCGTAGGACCGGCGCCAGACCTTGACCTGCTCCTCGCCGTGGATCGCGGCCGTCTCCGCCTTGTTCAGGCCCTGGAGCGCGCCGTAGTGTCGCTCGTTCAGCCGCCACGACCGGTGGACGGGGATCCACATCAGGTCCATCCGGTCGAGCGTGATCCAGAGCGTGCGGATCGCGCGCTTCAGCACCGACGTGTACGCGACGTCGAACGTGAGCCCGCGCCCCTTGAGCGCCTCGCCCGCCGCGCGAGCCTCCTCCAGCCCGCGCTCCGACAGGTCCACGTCGGTCCACCCCGTGAACCGGTTCTCCCTGTTCCACTCGCTCTCGCCGTGTCGAAGCAGCACCAGCCTGTGCATCGTCTCACCTCACGCCTTCGGCTTCACGCCTTCGGCCTGAACGCCATCAGCGCCTCGGCGGCCGTGCGCAGCCGCTGCGCCACCGAGGCGCGGCCCAGGACCGCCATCGTCTCGAACAGGGGCGGCGTGGCCTTGCGGCCGGTCAGCGCGATCCGGAGCGCCATGAACAGCTCGGACGCGCCGACGCCCTTCTCCTCGGCGAGCGCGCGCATCGCAGCCTCGAGCGACTCGTGGTCGAACGACTTCATCGAGTCGGTCCGCTCCTGGCACGCGGTCAGCAGGTCCGCGATCGCCTTCGGCGCCCTGCCCTTCCCCGACGCGGCCAGCTCGTCCACCGGCAGCGGGACCGCGTGCAGGTCGAACCAGGAGGTCGCCTGGGCGAACTCGCCGAGCGTCCGGACCCGCTCCTGCACCAGCGGCACGAGCCGCGCGAGCCGGTCCGCCGAGTACACGCTCTCCCTGAGCCGGGCAGCGATCGTCGCCGGATCCATCGCGCGCAGCCGCACGCCGTTCAGCCACAGGAGCTTCTCGACGTCGAACACGGGTCCGCCGAGGCTGATGCGGTCGAACGAGAAGTCGCGCACGAACTCGGCAAGCTCGAAGACCTCGCGCTCGTCCGGCATCGAGTGGCCGAGCAGCGCCAGGAAGTTCCGCATCGTCTCCGGCAGGATCCCGATCTGGCGGTAGTACAGCAGCGAGACCGGGTTCTTCCGCTTCGATATCTTGGACTTGTCCTTGTTCCGCAGCAGCGGCAGGTGCACGAACTCCGGGGGGGTCCACCCGAACGCTCCGTACAGCACGACGTGTTTCGGGGTGGAGGTGATCCACTCCTCCGCGCGGATCACGTGCGTGATGCCCATCAGGCGGTCATCGACCACGTTCGCGAGGTGGTACGTCGGGAACCCGTCCGACTTCAGCAGGACCTGGTCGTCCATCTGGCCGTTGTCGAACTCCACGGTCCCGCGCAGGCGGTCGTGGACGGTCGTGGTCCCGCCGATCGGCATGGCGAGCCGGATGACGTGGGGCTCGCCCGCGGCCATCCGGGCGCGCGCGTCCTCGCGCGGGATCGATCGGCACAGCCCGTCGTACCCGGTGATCTGGGCCTTCTCGGCGCGCCGGCGCTGCCTCAGCTCCTCGAGCCGCCGGGCGGTGCAGAAGCACGGGTAGGCGGCCCCCTTCTCGACGAGCCGCGCGACGTGCTCGCGGTAGATCTCCGCGCGCTCCGACTGCCGGTACGGCCCGTGCGGTCCGCCCACGTCCGGGCCCTCGTCCCACTCGAGCCCCACCCAGCGGAGCGCCTCGTAGATCGCGTTCTCGCTCTCGCGCGTGGACCGCTCGCGGTCCGTGTCCTCGATGCGGAGGATGAACGCGCCCCCGTTCTGCCGGGCGAACGCATGGTTGACCAGCCCCACGTACGCCGTCCCCACGTGCGGATCGCCCGTCGGGCTGGGGGCGATGCGTACCCTGACGTTGTCGGCCATCTCAACGGCTCCTTGAGTTCAAGTACCCTCTCCCGCCCCCGCCCGCTCCGGCCTCGGGCCGCGCACGCACAGCGAGGTCGCGGCGTTTCGCGATACCTTTCCGCGGCGCGGCCCGCCGTGATGAATGGACGGCCGTGCGCGGGCGGGGGGTCTCGCGAAAGCGAATGGTCCGATCACGTACGTCCCCCGCCCCCAATACCCGAACCCGTCCCGGGCCCGTGCCCGAACCCGCTACCCGACCTCCACCGGCTGCGCCACCAGCTCGCGCACGCACGCAGCCGCGCGCGTGGACCGCAGGCGATCCGCCCGCACGATCGCGAGCACGTCGGCCACGCACCGGTCGAGGTCCCCGTTCACCACGTTGTAGCGGTACTCGCCCGCGCACGCCATCTCGACGCGCGCCTTCTGCAGTCGCGCCCGCATCGCGTCCGGAGCCTCGCTTCCGCGCGAGTACAGCCGCTTCCGGACCTCCTCCATCGACGGCGGCAGAACGAACACGCTGACCGCATCCGGAAAGGCCCGCATCAGCGCGCGCCCGCCCTGGTAGTCCACGTCGAAGACCACGTCGCGGCCGGTCGAGAGCAGGCGCTCGACCTCGCCGCGCGACGTCCCGTACCGGTGCTGGTGGACGCGCGCCCACTCGACGAACGCGCCCTCCTCCACCATGCGGTCGAAGTCCGCGTCGGACACGAACCGGTAGTCCGTGCCGTCGCGCTCGCCGTTCCGCGGCGGCCGCGTCGTGTGGGAGATCGAGAACGCCGCGCCCGGCTCGGCAGCGAGCACCCGCCGGATGAGCGTCGTCTTCCCGGTCCCGGACGGCGCGCTGACGATGATCACGAGCCCGCGACCCATGCTTCGTCCTCCTCGGAGAGCATTCCGCGCTGTCGCCCGGCCCGCACGGCAGGCGGTCCCGGACGACATCCGTCGAAACGCGTACCCCACCTTCCCGACCCGGCAGGCCCCGGGTGCATCAATCGGAGGGGGGCGCGGCTCGCCCCCCTGCCCGCCGCCCCGCGTTGCGGGGCGCGGGCCACCCCCCTTGCGCGGCCGCCTTGCGGCCGACGAGCGCGCCGCGCCCCAGCGCGGATCGCTCCTCGGAGTCCGCGCCGCCGGGGCCCGAGGCCAGGGGGCGCGGGAACGGCGCGGATGGTAGGACGGTCGTCACGCGAATTCAAGGTCGGGCGCGCCGTGCAGCCGCAGGCTCACGTGCCCCCCCGACGCCACGATCACGTGGTCCAGCACCCGGATGTCCAGGCACTTCGCCGCGTCGATCAGCCGGCGCGTGAAGCGCAGGTCCTCCGCGCTCGGCCCCGGGTCCCCGGACGGGTGGTTGTGGACGAAGATCACGCGCGTCACGGCCTCCTTCACCAGCAGCGTGAAGACCTGCCGCGGGGTCAGGTTCACCCCGCTCTCCCAGCCGCGGGCGACCACCCACTCGCCCACGACCCGGTTGCGCGAGTTCACGCCGATCGCGACGAACGTCTCCTCGGGCTCCGTCGTCAGCCGCGCCCACCGGAGGTGCACGTCCGCGGCGCCGCCCACGAGCGCCCCCGGCTCGTGCTGCTCCGCCGCCCGCCGCCCGAGCTCCAGCGCGGCCACGATCCGGCACGCGCGAGCCGAGCCGACCCCCGGGATCCCGGCCAGCTCCCCGGCCCTTCGCGTGGCGAGCCTGCGGACGGGCCCGCACTCCGCCAGCAGGCGCCGCGCCATCGCCTCGCCCGGCAGGCGGCGCGACCCCGGCGCCACCAGCACCGCGATCAGGTCCGCGTCGGACAGGGCCTGCGCCCCCGCCTCCATCAGCCGCTCGCGCGGCATCCCGGGCAACTGCCTGCACTCCATGCGTCGCCTCCCGCGTCACGCCTTGTGCGGTCACGTTGCAGGGGGCGTGCCAGTCACGCGGGTCTCACCGCATCAACCTTTTCGGCAACTTCCGACGCGACGGTCAACGCGGGGATTGGACGGAGTTGGACATGCGTCCAACGGCAACGAGGAGCATCTCCCCATGGTCGAATGCGAGCGGGAGCGCGAGCGCCTCGTCCAGCGGGATCCAGGCGGCCTCGCCCGCGTCGTCCGCCCCGGACGGGCTCGCGCCGACCTCGCACTCGTCCGCGACCGCCAGGAAGACGTGCGTGCGGGTCCACCGCTCCGCGTCGTCGCGCGGGTCGCGGCCGGGCCGCTCGCGGACCTCGATCTCGACCACGCGCCCCGCCGCGGCGAGCCCGGCCACGTCGACGCCGGTCTCCTCGCGCACCTCGCGGACCACCGCCTGCGCCGGGGTCTCGCGCCCGGGCAGCCACGGCACGCCGCGCGGCGCGTCCGTGTCCACGAAGCCGCCCGGCACCGCCCAGCGCCCCGGGTGGGCGTCCGCGTCCGGGGACCGCCGGATCAGGAGCACGTCGCGTCCGCCGTCCGCGCGCCGACGGATCAGCACCATGTCGGAGGTGGGGTTCGGGCCGAGGTGCCAGTGGGACATGGGCGAGGTCTCACGGACAGGGGGGGTTGGCCGCGCCCGGCGTGCCATACCAGGTGGTACCGCCCGACGTCGAGTACGGCGTGGTGGCGCCGCACCACTTCCCGTTCGACATGTCCAGCGACGCCGACTTCGCCAGCACCACCTTGGACGACGTGTAGACGACCTTGTCGATCTCCACGTCGCCGCAGACCAGCTCGATCTCGTCGCCGCTGTTGCCGAGCACGAACGCCTCGCCGTAGGCGTAGGCGACCGGGGGCAGCGCGTGGTTCTTGCCGGGGTCCGCGCTCGCGGCCAGCACCACGTACGCGCCGGGCTCCATCACCACGGACGCCCCGACCTGGTGCGAGTTCGTGCCGTCGTCCTGGATCCGGCACCCCTGCAGCTCCAGCAGGCGCGTCGTGGCGTTGTACAGCTCGACCCACTCGCCGGTGTCGCCCGTGCCGGACTGCGACCGCGCCATGAACTCGGTCACGATCACCTCGCCGTCGACCGACGGCTGCACCGGGGCCGCCTCGATCACGCGGACCGGGACGGTCAGCGGCGCGGCATCGCCGAGCGTGAACGTCAGGACGGCGTCCCCGATCGCGGCCGCGTGGACCGCGAACGCGACCTCGATCGCCCCCGACGGCACCACCGCCGCGGCCTCGTGGGTCACGACCCCGGCCGGGTCGCTCGCCACGCCGATCGTGACGTCGCCCCACAGCGCGGGGACGTCCAGCACGACGGTCACCGGGCCGTCGCCGCCGAGGAACAGGTCCAGCGTCGCGGGCACGACCGACGCCAGCGCGGGCGAGCCGTCCGCCGCGAGGACGCGGACCTGCGCCTCCAGCACGACCTCGCCCGCGGTCGCGGTCACGGTCGTCGTGTCGGGGCCCTCGGCCGGGAGCGTCCCCGCACACAGATCGAACCCCGCCTCCTTCTGGCCGGCGAGGACCGTCACGGACGCCGGCGCGAGCACGAGGAGGTCGTCCGCGGAATCGACCGCGACCGCGAAGTCCTCGTCCGCGGCGCGGTTGAGCCGGACGAGCGCCCGGCCGCAGTCGCCCTCGACCAGGTGCAGGAGCGACGGCGAGAGCCCCACCGGCGCGACGGCCGGCGGCACGGACTCGAGGTCCCCGGGCCCGCGCGGCTCGATCTTCGAGTTCTCGTACGACCAGTGGAGCAGGCCCGTCAGCGAGATGAACTGCGTCCCGAGGAGCGGGAACGGATCGACCCTCCACAGGAAATCGTTGACCCGGAGGACGCCGGCGACCTCGAACTCGTACGTCGGGACGGGGTCCTTCTCGGCGGGCGCCGGGGCCACGTCGGTCACCTCGACGCCCGCGACCCGCACCAGCGCGCCCTCCAGCGCCTCCGCCCGCGGGCCCCCGGTGGCCACGTCCGGCGCCGCCACGACCTCGGCCGCGGGGAGCGCCAGGCCCGTCGCGGTCACCTGGAGCAGCGTGATCTTGGCAAGCTCGATCTCGCCCCACCACGGCTGGACCGTGCCCTCCACGGTCACCCGGTCCCCGACCTTCGGGAACGGCGCGGCCTCGGGGTGATAGACGTACAGGCCGGAGTGGTCCACGCCCAGCCAGCCGGCCGCGGCCGGGTCCTCGGCCACGAAGTAGCCGGCGCTCCCGACGCCCGTCACCAGCACGCCCTCGATCCGCGCGCGGCCGGTCGCGACGCCCTTCTTGACGGCCCACACGCGCACGGCAGGCGCCGGCGGCGGCGGGCAGGGCTCGCTCCCGGGGTTCGCGGTGGACGGGCACGCGTCGCACCGGTCGCCCTTGCCGTCCTGGTCGGTGTCGACCTGGTCCGGGTCCGGCGTCACGGGGCACAGGTCGGTCCCGGTCTTCACGCCGTCGCCGTCCGGGTCGGTCGGGTCGAGCGCGGGCACGGCGCTGCACGTCGTCGCGCCCGCGTCCCAGGGGCACGGGTCGCAGACGTCCCCGGCGCCGTCGCCGTCGTAGTCGCCCTGCGCGTAGCCGTCCGCGGGCCGCGCGGGGTTGAAGACGTCGGGGCAGTTGTCGTCGTCGTTGCGGACCCCGTCGCCGTCGCGATCGTCGTACGTCACCGCGCCGGTGTACTCGCCGGGCCGCATCGGCGCGCACGACGGCTCGTCGCGCGGCAGGCCGCAGAAGAACAGCGGGTAGACCCCGGCGGGCTCGAACTCGTTGCCGCCCTCGCACAGCCGCTTGGACGCGCCGCACACGTCGAGCTTCGGGCACGACGACGCGCCGAGCGCCGCGACCAGCGCCGCGTCCCCGTACAGGGCGTTGCCCGCTCGCAGCACCAGCACGACGTCCGCCGGCTCCGCGTCGATCACGGCCCGCTCGTCCGGGTGCGCCGAGGCGTCGAAGACCGCCACGTCCGCGAGGAGTCCCTTGGCCAGGGCGCCCAGCCGCCCCTCCAGGTGCAGCGCCTTCGCCGCGCCGGACGTCGCCATGTCCACCAGCTCGCGGTCCGTGAACGCGCCCCTGAGGTGGAGCCGGTTGAACGCGTCCGCGCACTTCAGCTCGCGGAGGATGTTCATCGAGCCGGAGGGCGTCCAGTCGGTGCCGAGCGCGATCGTCACGCCGAGCGTCCGGTACAGGGGGACGGGCGCGGTGTTGCCGTACAGGTCGATGTTGCTGCGCGGCGACCAGACCAGCGCGGTCCCGTCTCGCGCCATCGCGCCCACGTCGGTCGGGAGCGCGCCGATCCCGTGGATGAACGCGGCGTTCGACAGCATCAGGTCCTGGCCGCCGCCCGTGGTCGCCTGGACGCACACGAACTCGTTGCGCGCCTCCGCGTTGATGCCCTCGGCCACGTGCGGGACGTAGCAGTGCTCCGCGCCGGGGGTCCCGGAGGACTTCACCTTCGGGTACTGGCACGAGCCCTGGAGCTGCGCGCACTTCGAGTCGCCGAGCGGGAACGTGTCGAACCAGCCCGCCTCCGCGTCCGGGATCCCGCCGCCGAGGTAGCCGACCTCATCGAGGTTCCGGAGCAGCCCGGACGCCTTGCCGGACCCGAAGATCGACGTCGCGCCCGCCATCAGGTTGCGGATCTCGCCCCAGACCTGCCCCCCCGAGGTGGAGGACGGGGACAGCTCGGTGTGGCCGTTCAGGCCGCAGCGCCAGTCGTGGCGGTGGTCGTACCGCTCGTCGCCGTGCGTGGTCGGCTCGCGCCCCGCCCAGCCGAGGTGGTCGTGCGCGTTGATCAGGCCGGGGGTCACGAGCCCGCGGGCGCAGTCGATGCGCGTGGCGCCGTCGAACCCCGACTCGCCCGAGCAGTCGCAGCCGGCGCACGCGATCCTGCCGGCCGGGTCGATCAGCAGGTGGCCGTTGCGGACGATGCCGCCGGGCGCGAGCAGGTCGCCGCGCACCAGGGTCCAGTCGCTGCCCGCGAACGCCTCGCAGGCGCCGCTCGCCGGGGGGGTCAAGGGCGCGTTGTCGCACTCGATCGGGGTGACGGCGTCGCCCGGGTCCCCGGTCGCATCCGGGCCGCCCTCGGGGGCGGTGTCGGGGGCCGGATCCGCGGCGGGGTCCTCGCCCGCGTCGGACCCCGTGTCGCCGGCGGGCACGTCGTCCGGCTCCGCGCCGTCCGGGGCCGCCTCGGGGGACTCGTCGGGGACCGCGTCGGACCCCGTGTCGCCGGCGGGCACGTCGTCCGGCTCCGCGCCGTCCGGGGCCGCCTCGGGGGACTCGTCGGGGACCGCGTCGGGCGCCGTGTCGGGCGCCGAATCCGGCGCGACGTCGGGCACCGTGTCGGGCGCGACGTCCGGCGCGACGTCGGGGGGAGAGTCCGGCGCGACGTCCTTCGGCGTGTCCCACTTCGGGATGTCGACCCCCTCGTGGCCGGCGTCGGCCGGCACGTCGTCCGCGGCCGAGGTCGTCCGCCCCCCGCACGCCGCCGCAATCGCCGCCACCGCGGCCAGGGCCGTCCATCGCATCGCCCGCATGGCACCTCCACTTGCCGAAAGGCCGGAAACGTCAGGACTTCTTCACGTCAACCGGTTCGTAGTAGACGTGCCGCGTCCCGCGGAAATTGCGGACCACGACCTTCTCGTCGTCGCGCTCCTCGACGTAGTTCGGGAGGATCGGGACCTTACCGCCGCCGCCGGGCGCGTCTATGACCAGGTACGGCACCGCGAGGCCGCTCGTCCACCCGCGCAGCGCGCGCATGATCTCCAGGCCCTTCTCGTAGGTCGTGCGGAAGTGGCGGTTCCCGCGGGCGAGGTCGCACAGGTAGATGTAGTACGGCCTGACGCGCATCATCAGCAGGAGTTGGTTCGTGCGCTTCACCACCTCGGCGTCGTCGTTCACGCCGCGCAGCAGGACCAGGGGGTTGCCGAGCGGGATGCCGGCCTCCGCGAGGTTGCGGCACGCCTCGTACGCCTCGCGCGTGCACTCCTTCGGGTGGTTGAAGTGCGTGTTGACGAACAGCGGGTGGTAGCGCCCGAGCATCGCCGCGGTCTCGGGCGTGATCCGGTGCGGCATGGTCACCGGGACGCGCGTGCCGACGCGGATGATCTCGACGTGCGGGATGGCGCGGACGTCGCGCAGGATCCACTCGAGCCTGTCGTCCGAGAAGGCCAGCGGGTCGCCGCCCGACACGATGACGTCGCGCACCTCGGGGTGCCGGCGGACGTATTCGATCCCCCCCCGGATCTGGTCGTCGTTCGCCGCGGTCGCCGGGTCGGACACCTTGCGCTTGCGCGTGCAGTGGCGGCAGAACACCGCGCAGTCCGGCGAGATGTAGAACAGCACGCGGTCCGGGTAGCGGTGCGTGATCCCCGGGACCGGCATGTCGCGCTCCTCGGCGAGCGGGTCCACGAGGTCCCAACTGTCCGCCTCCGTCTCGCCCATGCGCGGCAGGGCCTGGAGCCGCACCGGGCACCCCGGGTCGTCCGGGTCCATCAGGCCGGCGTAGTACGGCGTGATCGCGACGCGGAACTCGCTGCGGGTCGCCTCGGCGGCCCTGCGCTCGTCCGCGGTCAGCGGGAAGCCGAGCGCGTCCAGGTCCGCCACCTCGCGGACGCGGTGCTGGAGCTGCCAGTGCCAGTTGCGCCACTGCGCGCCGGGGACGTCCTTGAAGGGCCCCCGCGGCGCGGGCGGGAAGTGGTGCGCGACCGGGTCGCGCGTGCTGTCGTGGGTCATCTGCCCCTGGCTCCCCGTTCGGCCGCCCGTCGCGGCCTGGCCGGGATCATACTGCAAGAACATCCCGCCACGCCCTGATCTTCGCCGGGGTTCCGGGCGCCCGTCACCACTTCGCGGGGTCGCGGACGACGTCGCAGTCCACGAACGGGACGCCGGAGGGGTTCTTGAACGGCGAGTTGCAGTACTCGACGAACAGGGTGACCGCCTCGACCGGGATGCCGTCGTCCGTGTCGCCCGGCCTCAGGCCGTACTCGCCGTCGGGCACGGACGCGGCCCACAGGTCCCAGTGCGGCCACGCCGCGAGCTGCTCGGCCGCCCTGGTCCAGTGCTTCTGGAGGTGCGCGACCTCGTGGCCCTGGAGGGGCAGGCCCATCGACGCGGCCTGGACCAGCAGGACCGCCATCTCGCGGTTCCACTTGTGCGCCTTCGGGCCGGGCTCGTCCTTCGACGGGTGCATGTAGCTGTCGAGGCGCATGGCCAGCCCCTCGAGCAGCGGGCGTGCGTCCGCGGTCTGGCCGTGGACCAGGGCGTTCCCGAGCGCGGCCATGTGGTAGTCCCACAGGATCGGGTAGTTGTAGTGGTGGCGGATGGCGGCGATCGCGTCGTAGCTGCTGCCGAAGCCGGTTCCGCAGTCGTTCGTCCTGCGCACGCCGTAGGCGATCAGGTCGGACGCCAGGCGGGCGGAGCACTCGTTGCGCTCGTCGAAGTCCACGTACTTCACGTAGCTGCCGAGGTCCTGGTCGTCGAACGCGTAGGCGACCCCGTTCTTGTCCTTGGTCCGGATGTAGTACCCGTGGTCCACGATGTCCTTGTTGAACCCGACCATCGTGTCGAGCGTCTCCTTGCACGCCGCGCGCACGAACTCGTCCCTGGCGTCCGCGACCACGTACGGCAGCCCCGTCGTGGTCCGCACGATCGCGCGCACGTCGTCCTTCGATCGCATGCTGGTGACCCACATGTCGCCCCAGGTCGGGTTGTGCGGCCACGGGAACGTGCGGGCGTTCCAGCTCGTGTCGTCCGGCGTCTTGGACTTCCCGTAGGTGACCGCCTTCTTCCGGCCGTCGTCCTTCCAGCGCTCCGCGTCGAGCGTGAACGCCTGATCCATCGGGAAGATCGCGCGCGCCATCAGGAAGGGCGCCGGGTCGTTCTCGTCCCAGACGAACCCCTTCACGACCGCGGTCAGGCCCTTGCAGTACTGCTCCGCGAGCTTGCCGATGGTCCAGTCGCCGGTCAGCAGGTAGCCGTTCACCGCCTCGGACAGCACCATGGAGCCGGGGATCCACATGTTGTGCTCGTGGCCCCGCGACTCGAACGTGACCGTGTCGCCCTGCTTCACCGCGGTCGCGTCGTTGTACCAGGCCAGGAAGTCGTCCTTCCCCGTCGAGGCGTCCACGCCCATGCCGGTCCGCAGGACCCATCGGAACCAGTCGATCTTCTTCCACAACCCGGTGACCTTCTTGGTGAATTCGGTCACCTGGGCGGGGGTCGGCGCGTCGCCCTCCGCCGGACGCGAGAACTCGAACGGCAGCGCGCGTGGGGGGAAGACCGCCTCGGCGGGCGCGTCCGCCGGCGCATCCGGGGTGGCGTCGGGGGTGGTGTCGGGGGTGGTGTCCGCCACCACGTCCGCGGACGGCGTCCCGCCTCCGCCCGACGAGCACGCGAGCGCGGCGCACGCCGCGGCGACCGGGAGCAGGGCCATGGACCGGCGCATGGGGACCTCCGAAGAAGGGCCACGAAAGACCTCGCGGGGCCACGAGGGGCCCCCGCCCGGGGGCGATGTTACCACTGCGGCACCCGGTGCAGGGAGCGGGTCGGGGGCACCGGACAGGGGGCTCGGACGCGGGCTGCGAGCCGCAGGGGGGATCCCCGCGGCCGGGCCCGCGGTGCCCCGGAGGTCACGCCGGAGGATCCGCGTGGTCCGCGGGTTCGGGCAGGAGGACCCGGAAGAGCGCGCCGCCCCCGGGCGCGTCGTCCACCTCGATCAGGCCCGCGTGCTCCTCGACGATCCGGGCCGAGATCGCGAGCCCCAGGCCCGTCCCGTCCGGGCGCGTCGAGAAGAATGGGTTGAAGATCCTCTCGCGAAGCTCCGCGGGGACGCCCGGGCCGTTGTCCGCGACCTCGATCGCGGCGAACCGCGCGCCGGACCGGGCCACCTCCCGCAGGGACAGATCGACCCGGGCTTGCCCCCCGGACGCGGCCGCCCCCGCCGTCGCGCGGACCGCGTTCAGCACGAGGTTCAGGACCACCTGCACCAGCTTCTCGCGATCGCCGCGGACCATGACCGGCGGCCCGTCCGCGACCGCCACCGCGACGGACGAGCTGCGCGCGTGCGCAGCCGCGAGCCCCTGGACGTCGGCCAGCACCTCCCGCAGGTCCGCGTCCCCGAACTCGAGCGGCTGCGGTCGCGCGAACGAGAGGAAGCGGTCCAGGATCGCCCCGAGCCGGTCGATCTCCGCGAAAA
>VGRB01000060.1 GCA_016875475.1 Deltaproteobacteria bacterium | reverse complement strand
GTGCGAAGGCACTGGCTGCGACGCGGACGTCGTCCTCGACCCGGAGAACCTCGTCGCGGAGGCGGTCGCAACCGCGTCGTGCGAAGGGTCGGACCGATTCCTGCGCCTCTCGCTCCCGATCTTCGAGCCGGTCGCCGCCTCACCGGCAGCGTGCGTGGAGTGGGGCGCGTGGCAGCAGGAGGTCGCGGCGCACGAGGTGGGAGGCGGGCTCCACGGGATGTTCGGCGGTCCACGGGCCGCGCGCGATTCGACGGGGGGACTGCACGTGGTCTTCGTCTGGGCGGGCCCGGAGGACGAGATGGAGCTTCGCTACCTCGGAAGGGATCCGGAGGACGGAGCATGGCTCGGCGAGGTCGTGTCCCCGCAGTACGGGGTGACGTCGCCTGTGAGTCCGGCGCTGGCGCTGGATGCCGCCGGCGTGCCCCACGTGATGCACCGCGGCTTCCTCGATCCGTCCCAGGGGCTGGTCGTGCACTCGTGGCGCGGCCCTGACGGATGGGACGCCGAGACGATCGCGCCGATTGCGGCCGCGTCGAGTGATGCCTTCGAACATCAAGTCAGCCTGGCGGCGGAACCCGACGGTACCCTGAGATCCCTGTTCGGTGGCGACGGACTCTCGGAGGCGTACTGTCCCGACTCGAGGCTCAAGGAAGCCTGCCTCGCATGTCCGGATGTCTTCTGCGTCTTCCAGGGTACGAGGAGGCCGGGAGAGGACTGGGAGTTTGTCGCCTCGGACTTGTCGTTCCTGGGCCAGAACCCGAGCGACCCGTCCGTGCTGGAGCTTGTCCCGGGCTCGCTGAACGGCTCGTCCCTCGCAGGTTTCGCCACCAGCTACAGCGCGGAGATATGGTCACCCGGCATAGGGGAGTTCAAGCCAGTGCTGGCCGGTGCGTTCCTGCCGATCGGGTATCCGGCCGGCCTGTCCGCCGGGGCCGTGGCCGCTATTCCGGGAGCCGGCGCAGCCGTCCTCGTCGTGCGATCGGCTCCGTTCGTCCTCGTGCGTTCAGCGGAGGGTGCCGCGGCTGTCGTCGGGGTTCCGCACGGAGAGGCGGGCCTCGGGTTTGGGGGCGGAGAGGGCCAGAACCTCGCGTTCGACGCGCTCGGGCGCCCCCACATCGCGCAGGTTGGCGACGGACTCGTCGGTCACCTCAGGCTCCACGGCGGCGGCGATACCGACGGATGGATCGTGGACACCCTGCCGGCCGAGCCCGGGACCCGTTGGTCCGCGGGGCACGCCCCCGCCATCCTGATGGACCCGACCGGTCGCCTGCACTGGATCGCGGGGCGGACTGTTGCTGGCGAAGAGGGCAAGCCCGAGACCGACGCGGGCGAGATCGTCCACCTCTGGCGCGACTGCGTGAAGACCTTGTGAGCCGCCCCTTTTCCCCCGGACGGCGCGCGCGGGCGCCGATGGGCTCCAGGACCGGCGTGACCGCGCGCGCGCCGCGTCCGTGCCGCGGTCGCCGCGGCGCTGCGCAACCTCCGCCGTCCCGCCCCGGATCGGGTTACACTTCCATCGCTCTTCGCGGAAGGAGGAGAGGTCGTGGCGGACGGGATCGAGCGGCGCCAGTACCCGAGGCTCGCGTGCGAGTCGGAGCTGTTCTGCTACCTGGACGGGGTGCGGGTCGATGCCCGGAGCGAGAACATCAGCGCCGGCGGCATGCTCCTCCGGACCGCGATCGCCACCCCGAAGACCGGACAGGTGGTGGGACTCGTGTTCCCCGGCCAGCAGGGGTGGAACCGGACCACGTTCCTGTTCGGGCGGGTGGTCAGGCTCGTGGAAGGGGCGGAACCCGGGGCGGGCCTCAGGTGGGAGAAGGCGGTCACGACCGGTTCCGTGGCCGAGTTGACGGCGTTCCTGGAGAAGGTGCTCGGGATCCGCACGCAGCAGGTCGGGGGGGTGAAGGGGGAGGGGGGGCAGATCAAGAGCGTCTACACGTTCCCGCCGGCCGGGGAAGCCTCGTTCCCGCCGGCCGGGGAAGCCTCGTTCCCGCCGGCCGCGGACGCCGCCGATCCGGGGCCGGACGGCGGGGGAAGGGACGGGCGCGGCGCGTCCCATGCCGACATGCCCGAGCCTGCGCGCGTCCGGGAGCCCGCGGCCCGGCTTCCGGCCGACGACGTGCGCGGGTTCGCCGCGGGACGTACCGGGTCGCTCACCCTGATGATCTCGCGCCGCGACCTCGAGGCTTCGGCCTCGATCCAGGCGTCGATCGCGATCGGCGGCTCGAGGCTCCTCGGCCGCCTGACCCGCGTCGGCCGGACCAGCCTCTTCTTCGAGTCGGCGTTCGCGCCGTTGACCGATGTCCCGAGGCTCGTGGTGCGGTTCGACGCGGGCGAGCCCGGCTCGCCGCGTCCGATCCAGGTGACGTGCCGCCTGGTCTCGGCGAACCCCAAGGACGGCGGGCTGGACCTCCAGGTGGTGACCGTGGACGAGGGCGGGGCCCCGGGCGCCTTCGACCAGTGCCTGCGCCGCCTGCAGTTCCGGAGCCTCGCGGGCAGTTGATGCGGGCCTTGGCCCCCCCTTCCGCTCAGAACGTCCACTTCGGCTCGGGCTTGGGCTTCGGCGCGGGCTTGGGCGACGGCTTCGGCGCGGGCTTCGGCTCGGTCGCCTTGCCGCCCGGGGCCGCCGGAGCGGGCGAGGGCGCGGCGACGGGCGGGGCCACGGGCTCCGCGGCGGGCTCGACCCGCGGGGACTCGACTGCGGGCGAGACCGGAGCGTCCACCGCAGGCTCCGCGGGCGGCTCGGACGGGAAGAGCGCGGGGCCCCAGCCGAGGCCGATCGCGGCCCCGAGCGCAAGGGCGACCGCCGCGACCACGACCGCGGCGATCATCTTGCCGAGGCTCCGGGGCGGCGGGTCGGGGATGGTCTTGGACAGCTTGCCCTTCACGCCCCGGGGGTCGACGTGGTCGATCCAGCCCAGGTCGCGGGCGGCCGGGTCCTCGCCCGCGAGCGCCCGCGCGCGCTCGAGCGCAGCCCGGTCGTGCGTGCCGTAGCGCGCCGCGTCGTCCGCGGCCGAGGCGTCCCCGCCGTTCGCGGCTGCCGGGTCCGCGATGCGACGGCCGATGCGCTCCAGCTCGGCCAGCGCCGCGGGCGCGCTCGGCGGCCGATCGGCCGGCTGCTTGGACAGCAGCCGCATCACGAACGCGGCGAGCTCCGGGTGCACGGGCCGCCGCGCGACCTGGCCGATCGGCGCCGGGTCGTCCCGGATCTGCGCGATCAGCACCTGCATCGGTGTCGCGGACTGGAACGGGACCTGGCCCGCGATCATCTGGTACATCACGATGCCGAGCGTGTAGAGGTCGCTCCGGCCGTCGATGTCCTCGATCCCCTCGGCCTGCTCGGGCGACGCGAACGCGGGCTTGCCGACGAACATCCCCTGCGTGGTCAACCGCTCGTCCTCGGACAGCTCGTACCGCGCGCCCTTCGCCACGCCGAAGTCGAGCACCTTGACGTGGTCGGTCTCGCCGAACAGCCGGACCAGGAAGACGTTGTCCGGGCTGAGGTCGCGGTGGACGATCGCCGCCGCGTGCGCCTCGCCGAGCGCCTTCAGCACCTGCGCCGCGATCCGGACGACGCGCAGGTCGTCGAACACGTCGCCGCGTCGCACCGCGCGCCCGAGCGGCTCGCCTTCCAGGAACTCCATCGTGAAGAACAGGCGCCCGTCGGGCAGCTCGCCGTAGTCGAAGATCCGGATGGTGTTCGGGTGCGTCAGCCCGGCCGCCATCTGGACCTCGCGCAGGAACCGCCGCGTCCCCGCCGGGTCGTCCGGGTTCGCGTTCGCGAGCTTCAGCGCGACCACGCGCCTCATGTCCCGCTGCCACGCCCGGAACACGACCGACATCCCGCCGCGGCCGATCGGCTCCAGGACCCGGAACTTCCCTGCGACGAGCTGGCCGACCTCCGGCACGGCCGGGGCGTCGACGTCGCCCTGGGAGAGCGTGGGGCACCCGTCCGAGCGGCACGTCGGCGCCTCGGTCCGGGCCTGGCATTCCGGGCAGGTCCTCATGGCGCGACGGATTGTACCACCGTACCCGTGCCCGAGCCCGTACCCGTACCCGTACCCGTACCCGAGCCCGCCCACGCCGTCCGATCCTCGCGCCCCCGCCCGCTCCGGCCTCGGGTCGCGCACGCCCAGCGAGGTCGCGGCGTATCGCGTGGCGCCCCCGCGGCGCGACCCGCCCGCATGAATGGACGGCCGTGCGCGGGCGGGGGATCTCGCGAAAGCGATCCTGCCGGGGTGCGACGTCCTCGCGAGCCGGCGGCCTCCTGGGAGTCGCGCGAGCGTGCTACAGTCCCGCAATGGCCCGGAGGAGCGCGGGACAGGCAGGGTTGAAGGTCGTGCGGGCGGTCGCGGTCGCCCTGTACTGGGTCGCCACGCGCGCCCTCCTGTTCGCCGCGCTCCTCTTCTGCTCGCTCTTCTTCGTCCTGAACGCGGGCCCGTTCCCGGCTCGCCTGACCGAGACGCTCCGCGCGGCCCTGCCCGGCCGCATCGATCTGTCCGGCCTCCAGGTCAGCCCGGTCCCGTGGAACGTGGACCTTCTCGGCGTGCGCATCACGACGCCGGACGACGAGGAGGTCATCCACGCCGGGTCGATCCGCATCGGCATCGACCTCGGCCCGCTCGTCCGGTTCCTGCTCGGCGAGTCGAACAACGTGCTCGAGGTCCGCTTCTCCACGATCCGCCTGGCCGATTTCGAGGTGGACCTCGACTTCCCACGGGGGGGCAGGCTCCGTCTCGTGGACGCGTTCGCGAAGCCGCCGAAGCCGGACCACGAGCGCGGCAAGGGCGGCGGAGGCGGCCCTGACGTCCGCGTGGTCTTCAGCCGGATCGTCGCGGAGCGCGGCGCCTGCACGCTCCGCTTTCCTGAGTGGGACCTGCGCGTCACCGGCCTGTCGTTCGAGACGGACATGCGCATCGCCGGCGGCGTGGTGCTCATCCGCACGCCGGACCTCCAGTTCTCGGGCGAGGTCGGCCTTTTCCGGCTGCCTCGCGACATCGCCTTCGTGCCGAAGACGATCCCCATGCTTCGGGGCCGCGTGACCGGCTTCGACCTGCACAAGGACGGGATCGGGTTCGAGCGCGCCCAGATCTCGTTCGAGGGCATGGATCTCGACGCCTCGGGGCGGCTCGAATTCCCGCCGGGCGGACCGCTCGACTTCGCCGGGCGGGCGCACCTGTCGTTCCCGGCCGGGAGCCCGCTGCTCGCCACCGGCACGGCGGGCACGGTGTCCGGGGCCGTGGACCTTCGCGTCGAGGGCAGCGGCACCAGCCTGGACCCCGCCTTCCGCGTCGCTCTCGCCTCGCCGGGGCTTGCGGTCCTCGGCACCGACCTCGGCGCGGTGGCGGCGTCCGTGTCGGGCGGGCGCGACGAGAACGGCGCCTACGTGTTCCGCGTCCCGACCGTGACCGCGCACCCGGCGGGCGGCAAGGTCGAGGTGTCCGACCTCGGGTTCCACCCCTACGGGCCGGTTCGCGACGTGCCCGGGCCGCCCGAGGGCGTGCTGAAGGTCGCGTGGGCCGACCTGGACACGGAGGCGCTCCTCGCCGTGTTCGGGCTCGCGATGCCGGCCCGGCCGTGGCCCGTGCCGACGCGCAGCGCCGGCTCGGCCGAGGTCGTCGCCCGCCTGGGGGGGGACGACGGGACGCGCCTCGACGTCGCCGCGACGGCCGAGGGCCCGCTGCCTCCCCGCACCCTGCTGGCCGGGCGCGAGGTCTCCGTCCGCGTTTCGGGCCGCGCCGATTTCCCGGCGGCCGGTCCGGTCCTCCGCATCTCCGAGGCCGCCGTCCGCTCCGGCGGCGACCAGGTCCGGGCGCGCGGCACCGTCGATCTCGGGGCGGGCACGGTGGACGCCCGTGGCGTCGTCGAGAAGGACCTGGCATCCCTGCTCGCGCTGGCCGGCCTCCCCGGCGAGGGTCGCGTCGGCCTCTCGAACGTCCGCGTCCGCGGCCCCCTGTCCTCCCCGTCCGTCTCGGCGACGGTCCGCGCCGCCGGCCTCGCGTTCGACCCCTGGGAGGTGACGGAGGCCGCGGCCGAGGTCTCCCTGCGCGACGGCGTCATCGAGGCGCGCGACGTGACCGCCGCGACGCCGTTCGGCGCGGTCGCCGCGAAGTCCGCCACGCTGGCGCTCGACGCCAGGCTGCGGCTCGCCGTCGAAGGCGCGTCGGTGCGTGGTCTCGACCTGACCCGCTTCCCCCCCACCCGCGCGGCCGGCCTCCGGGCCAGGGGCGACGTCGCCGTGGACCGGCTCGCGCTCGACCTCGCCGACCCGGCCGCCTCGCTGGACGGCGTCGCTCGGGCGAGCTTCCCGACCCTCGGCGTGGTCGGCCGGACCCTGACGAAGCTGGACGCCGCCGCGACCGTGCGCGCCGGCCTGGTAACCGTCACGCGGGCCGAGGCGGGCCTGCGCGGCGGCGGCTCGCTCGCGCTCTCGGGGTGGATCGACGCCCGCGCCCGCACCGCGGACCTGTCGGCCGGGGCGACCGGCGTGCCGCTGTCCGTGGCGGCTGGCGGGGTGAAGGCGCTCAAGGGCACGGTCGACGTGCTGGCGTCCGTGCAGGGCCGGCTCGCGGACCCGGTCTTGAAGGCCCGCGCCGAGGCGAGCGGCGTCGCGTTCGGGGACCTGTCGTTCGGCGCGCTGTCGCTCGCGGCCGCGCGCGAGCCCGGCGGCGACCTCGTCTTCTCGTCGGACCGGTTCCTCCCGAAGCTCTCGCTCGACCCCGCCTCGCGCCTCGTCTGGAACGGCACCGGCTTCGACCGCGTCGTGGTCGCGGTCCACGTCGCGGGCCTGACCCCCCAGGACGTGTTCCCGTCCGTCCGCCAGCGCGACTTCTCGGGCGAGGTGACCGCGGACGTGTCGCTGTCCATGGGGCTCGGGGCCGGCGGCGCGCTCGAGGCGTGGCTCTCCTCCCCCCCGGGCGGCCTCGCGATGCGCTTCATGGACCGGCAGGTCGAGCTGACGAACCGCGCGGCCCTTCGCGTGGAAACCCGGCCCGACGGGTCCGTGACCCTCTCCGGCCTCGCGCTCGACGACGGCCGGCGGCGCCTCGATGCGTGCGGCGTCGTCATGGACCCGGACGGCGCGGCGCACCTGTGGGTTCACGGCGACGCGGGCATGTACTGGCTGCGCGCGATGAAGGAGGTGTTCTCGGTCGCGGAGGGCTACGTCCGGCTCGCCGGCCTGCCGGGCGAGGGCCCGGGCGAGGCGCCGATCGGATGCGACCCGGCCCGCGTCCCCGCGGACGGAGTGCTCCGCGTCGAGGGCACCACGACCGCGCCCTCGCTCAGAGGGTCGCTGACGACCGGCGCGATCGAGCTCGCCCTGCGCTCGTCCGCGGACCCGATCCACGTGCGCCAGGGCGGCCGGATCCTGCTCCGGCCCGGTGCGGGCGGACGCACCGACGTCGAGGTCCCCCCCGACGGCTGGGTCCGCGGCTCGCTCGGCGAGGGCTCGTTCGCGGTCCGCGGGCGCGCCTCGCTCGTCGGGATCGTGCCGGACTCGGGCGAGGTCCACGTGGCGGGCACGGGCTTGAGGATCTCGGTCCCGGGGCAGTTCTACGCGGTCCTGGACCCGGAGCTGTACGCGCGGTTCGACGGCCTCGCCGCCGGTGCCGGTTCGCAGGTCGCGATCGCGGGCGACATCAACGTCAGCGAGGGTTCGTACTACCGCAACTTCGACGTGCTCCGGAAGGCGTTCTCGGGCGTGGCGCGCGACCGAGTCGCCGAGCGCGAGGGGCCGCCCATCACCTCGGTCGCGCCGTGGCTCGCGGACGCGACCCTCGACCTCGCGATCACGGGGACGAGGCTCGGGCTCCGCAGCCGCCTGCCGGTGGGCTCGACCGACCTGGAGCTGGCGCTCGACCTCGCGGTCCGGGGGACCCTCGCGGAGCCCGAGCTGTGGAACCGCGTCGAGGTCGTCCCGGGGGGCAAGGTCACCTACGACATCGTCCGGCGCGAGTTCGAGGTGGTCCGGGGCACGCTCGACTTCCGCGGGGAGCCCGGAAAGCCGCTCGTGGACGTGACCGCGCGCACGCGGGTCGAGTTCAAGGGGGCCGGGCCGACCCAGTCGCTCGCGGGCGGGCACGCGCCCGACGTCTCCACCGACGCGTTCAACGAGGACACGGTCCTGGTCACGCTCCGGCTGTTCGGCGAGTACCCGAACCTGGACGTGTCGCTGTCGTCCACGACGAGCGAGCTGGACCAGGCGGACCTCCAGTACCTCCTGCTGACCGGCATGAATCGGCGCGACGCGACCCAGGCGCAGGGCGGCACGCTGTCCATCCCGGTGCTGGGGGACGACGTGGCCGGGCTCGCGAGGCAGCTCCTGCTGGCGCCGTTCGTCGACGCGATCCGGCTCGGCGTGAGCCCGACCGGCGCGGTCAACGCCGAGGTGATGGCGCACCTCGGGACGCGGCTGAAGTTCGAGACCCAGGTGCTGCGCGAGCAGGGCGGAGGATCGCGGTACACGGCCGGGTTCCAGATGCGGCTGACGGACCGACTCTCGCTCGACGGCCGCGTTCGCGCCGTGGACCCCGCCGCGGCCGGTCCGAACGAGCAGACGAGGCTGTTCGAGAGCAAGCTGCGGTACCGGATCCCGTTGGATTGACGAATGGTTGCGAGCCTCTCACGACCTGTCCGTTCCTGCCTGCTCCCCGTCCTCCTCCTCGCCGCGCCCGCCGCCGCCCAGGAAGCGCCGTTCGCAGGGGACCTCGCTCCTCCCCCCCCGTGCGGGCCCGCGCCCGTCCGCTCGGTGTCCGTTACCGGCTGCGACGTCCCGCGCTGCGCCGAGCGCGACTTCGTAGCCGGCGTGATCCGCGTCGCCGGGGTCGAGCCCGGGACGACCGTGGACGCGCGCGTCGTCGAGGGCGCGGCGCAGCGCCTGAAGAAGCTGGGCTTCTTCAAGTCGGTCGAGGTCGAGTGCGTGGCCGCCGGGGCCGCGGTGGACGTGGCGCTGACCCTGCGCCCGGTGACCCGCGTCCGGTCCGTGAGGATCAAGGGCAACCGGCACTTCTACGACACCGCCATCGCGGACCGGATCCCGCTCCAGTCGGGGGACGCCCTGGATCCCGGGGATGGCGGCGCGGCCGGGATCGGCGGCCCGGAGGCGCTCGACCGGGTGCGCGACGCGGTCGGCCGGATGTACCTGGACGAGGGCTTCACCGGCACGCGCGTCGACGTGACCACGCCCGAGGCGGGCCCCGGCGCGGCCGACCTCGCGATCGCGATCGTCGAGGGCGAGCGCCTGCGCGTGGAGTCGATCGCCACGACCCTGCGGCCGGTGCGGCAGGACGAGTCGCCGGGCGGCGCCGGATATGCGGAGACGTGCCCGGCGGTGGAGTCGCGCGACCTGAAGGCGTGGGCGGGCCTGTCCGTCGGGCAGCCGTACACCGAGCGCGTGATCCCGGACGCGGTCCGCAGGCTGACCCGGGCGCTGCGGGCCGTGGGCTTCGCCGGGGTGCGCGTGGCGGTGTCCTACCGGCCGTCCGAGCGGCGGCTCGAGGTGCTCGCGACCTACGACTCGTGCTGGCGGCTGCGGTTCTTCGCGCGGGACGCGGGGGAGGCGGGCCGGCGGGGGTACCGCGCGCTGGCCGAGCGCGAGCTGGTCGAGGCGATGCCGTTCGGGGACTCGGGGGTGTTCGACCTGACCGAGGCCTCGCTCGGACGCGAGCAGGTCCGGCTCTTCTTCGAGAACCGCGGCTACCTGTTCGCGGACGTGGAGCTGGACTACCGGGCGCGCGATCCGGGCGACCCGGACGCGGCCGCGACGCGCGACTGGCACCCGGCCGTGGCGGGCGTGATCTCGTACCTGGTGACCCGGAACGCGCGGGTGGAGATCCGCGGGATCCGCTTCCTGCGGTCCGGGGGGGGGGGCGGGGTGCCCGACGACGACCTCGCCGCGGTGATGAGCACGAAACCGTACGACTTCTTCGGGGACCCGGGGGCGGTGCTGCCCGACCAGGTCTTCTATGACCTCGACCGCATCGAGGCCCTGTACCGCGAGCGAGGGTACCTGGACGTGCGCTTCCGGTGGGCCGCCGAGACCGCGGCCCGCGTCCGCCGGACCGAGCGCGACGGCAAGGACCAGGTGTTCACGTATTCCGGGTACTCGGCGGCGGGGGCGCGCGCCGGGGACGGGGGGGGGACGCCCGCCGCGAACCGCGCGTTCCGCGTGCGGAGGCCGCCGCACACCGAGGGCGTCTATCTCGAGGTCGGCATCGACGAGGGGCCGCGCACCACGGTCCGTCGCGTCTCGGTGACCGGGGCGCACGCGGTCGGCGGTCGCGACGTGATGGAGGCGCTCGGGCTGCGGGCGGGCGGGCCGTTCTCGCCCGAGGGGCTCGGCGATGCCCGGCGCAAGCTGCACCGGCGGCTGTCGAACGAGGGGTACCTGGGTGCGGAGGTCACGGTCGAGGCCCGCGCCGACCCGGCGGACCCGCTGCTCGTGGACGTGGACGTCTCGATCGCGGAGGGGACGCGATCGCGCGTCGGGCCGGTGTTCGTGTCGGGGACGCGGCGGACCGAGGAGTTCGTCGTGCTGCGCGACTTCCCGGACCCGGGCGAGCCGTACGACGTCGGCAAGGTCGCGGACGGCATCCGGAAGCTCAAGGACCTGGGCATCTTCACGTCCGTGCAGCTCTCGACGGTCGGGGCGGACGAGAAGCCCCCGAGCCCGGAGCTGGGCATGGTGGTGAACTGCCGCGAGGCGCGGAGCCGCTTCATCGACCTCGCGGGCGGGTTCGAGACGCTCGACCGCAGCCTGGACTTCCCCGGGTTCGTGGCGTCGCCGCTCGCGACGTCGCTGTCGGTGACGGACCGGTCCACGACCGCGTTCGGGCGGGCGCTGGGCATGCAGATCCCGGACATCCTGGTCACGGCCGAGGTCCGCTACACGGACAACAACTTCCTCGGCCGCGCGAAGCGCCTGTACCTGCCGTTCAAGTACGGCCTGTCCGCGACCGCCTGGGACCGGTACGCGGGCTTCACCCCGACCTACGTGGACCCGCGCTTCTTCGCGAGCGGGTTCGTGTTCCGCGTCACGCCGTTCGTGATCTACGACCGCGCGACCAGCCGCCTCGACGTGATCCAGTTCGGGTCCGAGTTCGCGCTGTCCAAGGAGATCGTGAAGCGTCTCTACGGGTCGCTGCTGTACGAGGCCGCGGGGGTGAAGTCCCGCGATCCGGAGACCACGACCGAGTACTCGGCCATACGCCTCGAGAACAAGGTCATCCCGACCCTGACCTACGACCGGCTCGACAACCCGATCAACCCGTCGAAGGGGGGGATGGTGCTCGCGTCGTTCGCGTACATCAACGCGCTCACCACGTCGCTGCGCGCGGACAACTTCCTGAAGTGGGAGGTCACGGCCAAGGGGTTCTGGACGCTCAAGAACTTCCTGACGTTCGCCGTGATGGCGAGGTACGGGGCCAGCATGTCGTTCGGCGGCGCCGTCCGCCTGCCCGACGAGGAGCGGTTCACGCTCGGCGGAAACCGGGGGGTGCGCGGGTTCGCGAACGACGCGATCGGCCAGTACCACGCGGACAAGTCGCTCCGGCTCGACACGCGCACGACGAGCGCGGGCGTGGTGACCAAGGTCCGGCCGTACGGAGGCGACATCGTGGTGGCGGGCAGCGTCGAGGTGCGCTTCCCGATCGTGCGGAAGCTCCACATGCACGGCGCCGGGTTCTTCGACTTCGGCGGGCTCGCGGAGCGGGCGAAGGACATGAACGCCGCGTCGATCCGGTCGTCCGCGGGGTTCGGGATCCGGTGGCTGCTCGGGGGGACGATCCCGCTGCGGCTCGACTACGGGCTGATCATCGATCGCAGGTGCCGTGACGCGGACCCGGTAACCGGGGCGTGCATCCTGAAGGAGGAGGTGGGGAACATCCATCTCGGGATCCTGTATACGTTCTAGGGCGGAGGAACGAGCGGGTTCGGGCTCGGGCTCGGGTTGGGGGTCGGGAGAGAGCATGGGACGCGCGGCACGGACGCTGCTGTCGGCGATTGTGACGCTGTGGGCGATCGCGACCGGGACGTTCCTGCTGATGGAGCACGCCCCGGGGGGGCCGGAGTCCGGCGAGCGACGGCTTCCCCCCGAGGTCGAGGCCGCGAACCTGGTGCGGCTCGGGCTCGCGGACGCGGTCACGGGGCCGTGCGCGGAAGGGCCGGGCGAGTGCACGCGCGTGGAGCGGCGGCCGATGCTGCGGCGGTACGTCGCGATGCTCGGCGCGATCGCGACGTTCGACCTCGGGTTCACCTACACGAGCCGCGGCGAGCGGACCGTGCGCGAGAACCTCTCGGAAGGATTGCCGGTCTCGGCCGCGGTCGGCGGGCTGGCGCTGCTCTTCGCGCTGCTCGCGGGGGTGCCGCTCGGGTTGTACGCGGCGTCGCGCGGGGGGGGGCGCGCGGACCGGCTGCTGGCCGCGCTCGCCACGGCCGGGGTGAGCGTGCCCGCGATCGTGCTCGGGCCGCTGCTGCTCTACCTGTTCGCGATCCGCCTCCGCCTGTTCCCGGTCGGGGGGCTCGACTCGCCGGCCTCGCTGGTCCTGCCGTCGGCCACGCTCGGGCTGATCCTCGCGAGCGTGCTCCAGCGGATGACGCGCGCCGGGGCTGCGGGGTTCCTGGAAGGCCCGGTGGCGAAGGCGCTCGCGGCCCGGGGGCTGCCCCGGGCGAGGCTGCTCGGGGTGCACGCGCTGCGGCACGCCGCGATCCCGATGCTCGGCTACCTGCCGCCCGCGGTCGCGGCCCTGCTGACCGGGTCGGTCGTGATCGAGACGGTCTTCGACCTGCCGGGCATCGCGCGGCACCTGATCGGCGCCGCGGTGAACCGGGACCACCCGATGGTGATGGGGGTGGTGCTCGCGTACTCGACGCTGCTGGTCGCGCTGACGACCGCGTCGGAGCTGCTGCTGCCGGTGGTGGACCCGCGGCTCCGCGGGCCTGCGCGGACGGGGGACGAGGGATGAGGCGGGGCGTCGCCATCGCGCTCGCGTCCGTGGCCGCCGGGGTGGCGATCGCGCCGCCGGCCGCGGTGCGCCTGACCGGGTACGCCCCTGACGAGCAGCACACGGCGTTCGCGTTCGCGCCCCCGGGGTTCCGGGACGTGCCGCTCCACGCGCCCGCGTTCGACGGGGACGCGGCGGCGTTCGACATGCTCGACGTGGAGCGGACGGGGAGGCTCGCTCCGGACGCGACGGCGGGGGCGTCGAGGGCGCTGCTGCTCGCGCTGTCGGATGCGTGGCAGGCCCGGGCGGAGCGGGTCCCGGAGTCGGCGATCCGGTCGGCGCTCGCGCCGTGGCCCGCGTGGGCGGACCGCGTGGCGGAAGCGTGCGCGGGCGGGTGCGGGGTCGAGAAGGCGATCTCGGCGTCGCGGTTCCTGCGCCTGACGCCATCGATGATGGCGTCGATGGACCGCGACGGGGACGGGGCGGTCGCGCGCGACGAGTTCCTGGGCGCGCCGCTCGCGTCGCCGCACCTGCTCGGGTCGGACGGGCTCGGGCGCGACGCCTTCGTGCGGCTCGCGGAGGGGCTCCGGCTGTCGGTCGTCGTGGGCGTGCTCGCGGCGGCGTCTGCGGCGCTGATCGGGGTCGCGTACGGGGCCGCCGCGGGGGCGTCGGGCGGCTTCGCCGGGGCCGCGATGATGCGCGTCGTGGACGTGCTCTACGGCCTGCCGTACGTGTTCCTGGTCATCCTGCTGATTTCCTTGGTCGGGCCGTCCACGCTGAACCTGCTGATCGCGATCGCGTGCGTGCAGTGGCTCGGGATGGCGCGGACCGTGAGGGGGCTTACCGCGTCGCTCCTGACCGCGCCGTACGTGGAGGCGGCGAGGGTGCAGGGGGCGGGGACCGCGCGGGTGATCGCGGCCCACGTGGTCCCGAACGCGCGGCGGCCGATCCTCGCGTGGGCGGGCCTGCTGGTCCCCGCGAGCATCAAGGAGGAGGCGTTCCTGTCATTCCTGGGGCTGGGCGTGCAGGCCCCGGCCGCGTCGCTCGGCACGCTGATCGCGGACGGCGCGCCGAGGATCGCCGAGCACCCGTGGCTGGTCGCGGCCCCGGCCGCCGCGCTCTTCGGGGTGGTGCTGCTGGTCAACGTGGTTCTGGAGACCGTCGCCGCGCGCCCAGGCCGCGAGCGTAAGCCGCGCAAGACGGCTTCACGCGAGCGAGCCGGCACCGCTTCAGTCGGTGACGGCTAGTAGTCGAAGGCGGAGCCGCCCAGGAACTCCCGCAGGATCGACGTGGCGGGCACGTCGTCCGCGAACACGGGCACGAACAGGTCGAGGAACTCGACGAGGCGTGCGGCCTCGGCGAACGCGGGCTCGTCCTCCGGCACCTCCATCAGGTAGCGCTCGGCGAAGACCTTCAGCGCGGCCTGCTCGTAAACGAGCGTCGAGTTGAACACGCGGTCGGCGCGGTCCTGGAACGGGAAGATCCAGCGCTCCTCGCCGGCGCGCACCTTCGGCCACATCCGGAGCGTCTGCACCGCCGAGTAGCCGCGGAACTTGCGGTCGCGCACGATGCGGCGCAGCAGGCGGCTGTCCGACGTGAAGATGCGGTTGTGGTCGTCGATGCAGAGCTGGGTCAGCGCGGACACGTAGATGCGCGTCTTCTGCTCGTCGGGCACCGCGGCGGTCAGGCGGTCGTTCAGGCCGTGGATGCCCTCCATCAGCAGGACCTCGCCGCGCTCGAGCCGCATCGGGGTGGTCCTGGCGTCGCGCCGGCCGCGCTGGAACGAGTAGCGGGGCATCGCGACCTCGTGGCCGAGCATCAGGGCCGCGAGGTGCTGGTTCAGGAGGTCGAGGTCGATCGCCTCGATGCACTCGAAGTCGTACTCGCCCTTCTCGTCGAGGGGGGTCTTCTCGCGGTCCACGTAGTAGTTGTCCACGGACAGCTCCTTCGGGCGGACGCCGATGGCGAGGAGCTGCATGCGGAGGCGCTTGACGAACGTGGTCTTGCCGGACGACGAGGGGCCGGCGACCAGGACGAGGCGCGACTTGCGCGAGAATACGTCGTCCGCGATCGAGGCGATGCGGCGCTCGTGGAGGGCCTCGGCGACGCGGATGACCTCGCCGATGGAGCCCTGGATGACCGAGCGGTTCAGGTCGCCGACGGTCTCGACGCCGACCAGGCGGTTCCAGTCGCGGGTCTCGCGGTAGACCGCGAACACGGCGCGGTGGTTCTGGAGGGGGCGGGGCTCCTCGGCGGGGCGGCCCGGGGGGGGCAGGAGCAGGACGAGGCCGTCCGCGTAGGGGCCGACGCGGAAGGCGCGGATGTTCTCGACGGTCGGGAGGATCGGGTTGAACGCGATGTCGACCGCGTGGCCCATGGTCACGAGCGAGACCCAGGCGCGGCGGCGCGCGCGCACGATGTCCGCGGTCCAGGTGCGGCCGGCGGCCTCGAACAGCTCGATCGCCTGGCGGGCGGGCACGCGCATCGAGGCCACGGCCTCCTTGCGGGCGACCATCGCGTGCATCTCGGCGCGGATCGCGTCCAGGTCCGCGACCGTGAGGGGCGCTTCCTTCACCACGTCGAAGTAGTAGCCGTCGCCGAGAGCCTGGCCGACGTTCGCGCGGGCGCCGGGGAAGAGGCGCTCGATCGCCTCGCAGAGCATGACGATCAGGGTGGAGCGGTAGATGCGCGAGCCTTCCTTGGTCGCGTACGTGAGCGGGATCAGCTCGCAGGACGAGGCGATGGGCGCCTCGAGATCGACTGTGCGGTTCGCGACCGTGGCGCCGAGGCATTCCGGCTCGAGCGCGGGGAGGTAGCGACGGAGGAAGGCCTTCACGCGCGTGCCGCGGCTGATGCTGAACTCCTGGCCCGCCACGCGCACGAGGATCGTCTGGGGAACGTTCAGGGCGACCGCGCTCATCTCCGACCTCTCGCTTCCTTCAAGCGCCGAAGCTTCATGGTACAACCCTGCAATCGAACCGACAAACCGGCGTCATTGACCGTGCCGCGCGCAAGGGGCAGGATCGGGCGGGTCTGGCGTCGCGGAGGGACCATGAGGCTTCGTCCGGTGAGGGCGTTCGCAACGGCGTGCGCGGTCGCGTGCGCGGCAGCGTGCGCGGCCATGCTGCCGGCGTGCGGATCGTCGGGGGGGACGGTGGCGGACGTGCCGCCGGCCGACAACGGCGGGGACGTGCCCGGCGAGGTCGGGTGCACGGGGGCGAAGACGCTGGTCTTCGACGTCCCGCCCGGGCCCCTCGCCACGTTCGGGGAGAGCAGCCTGGTGATCCGGTACCACCAGGGTTCGTGTCCGGTCGCGGGCGCGACGCTGGCCTGCAAGGTCGCGGGCGAAGGCGCGGAGGTGGCGACGGCGTCCGTCGTCACGGGCGAGGACGGCGCGGCGGTCGTGAAGGCGGGCACCACCAGTTGCGTCGGGGCGGCGTTCGCGATCGGGTGCTGCGACCCGGCGGACGCGGGGGTCGCGTGCGCGTCGGTCGACCTGACGCTCGAGTGCAACGTACCGGAAGTGCTGGTCGTCTCGGCCCGGGACTACCACGGCGCGCACGCGCACGTCGAGGAGGCCCAGGTCCTGCTCACGAAGGTTGCCGGCGGGAAGCCGTCGTGCGCGGAGCTGGACCCGACGCACCTGCCTCCGGCGACGATCTCTCAGAAGGTGGCGCTGCCCGGGGCCGTGACGCTCACCGAGATCGCGGGGCTGCACGCGGACAGGCAGCAGGCGTGGGTCGCGGTCGTCCTCGGGTCGGCGAAGGGCGGTCCCGTGCTGGCGTGGGGGTGCGAGGAGTTCACGCTGGAGTGCTGCAAGAAGACCGTCCGGGAGGTCGACCTGGCGAACGACCTGTTCGCGGCGGGCCGCGAGGCATGGAAGGTCACGGCCGCGGTCGACCTCGCGACCGGGCTGCCGGATGCGGCGAAGCGGGTCGTGTCGGACGTGGGCGGGCTGCTGGCGGACCCGGGCCGCGGGCTGATCGCGCTCGCGTGCGGGGTCGAGGGCGACGGCATGCTGCGCGACCTGTGCACCCTGTGCCTGACCGACCCGGCGCACCCCTGGTCGTCCGGCCTGGGCATGACCGGCCAGGACCTGGTGCCGGCGATCACGAAGCGCGCGGCCGCGCTGCTGACGCTGTCGTGCCCCTCCGGGTACGGCAACTGCGGCACGCCGTGGTGGAGTGCCGACGCGGTCGCCGACGCGATGCGCGGCGCGCGGCTCGGCGCGACGTGGACGTGGCCGAACCTCGATGCGGAAGGCGCGGCGGGCCCGTGGACCGGCGAGGAGGACTGGATCTCGGTGACCCTGCCCTGGCCGGACGCCGCGGCCGCGGGCAAGACGACCGACTTCACGGTGGGAATGGACCGGGACGGCGTGTCGGTCGAGGTCGAGCGGGTCGGCCTGTGGACCGTGAACGTGAAGCCGCACGCGACGCCGCTGGCATGGGGCGAACTGACCGCGCACGCGATCGAGAAGGGACTGCTGCCTGCCCTCTACGGCGCAGGCGGCGACGGGATGCCCGCGGTCGACTCGTTCGAGGCGCTGGTCGGCGCGCTGCTGGGCGGCGGCCGGTCGTGCCTGCTGGACGGGTCGTGCTGCTCGTCCTTCGCCCAGTCCGTGACGTCCGGCGCCGACCCCGAGGTCTCCGGGCTGCCGAAGGAGGCGGTCGAGCAGAATTGCCTGAAGCTCGCGACCGTGATGGCGCCCTGGCTGCGTGCCCGGCTGCTGTCCGCCGATCCTGGGCCCGCGGGCGTTCCGCCGGCCGCGGCGGCGGGCTTCACATTCGCGTCCCTGGAGGCCTGCGCGGTGACCGACCCCGACAAGGACATGGTGCTGGACGGCTGGGGCACGGGCACGGACGCGGCCGCAGCGACGGGCACGCCCAAGGACGTCGCGCCCTGCACGCTTGACGTGGCCGGCGCGGTGGCCGGCGAGGCCTGGACCGCGGCTGCGGCGACGCTGACGGCCGTGCCGAAGTAGCCGCCGGTCCGCGGCCGGTCTGCGGCCGGTCTGCCGCCGGCCTGCCGCGTGTCTGCCGCCGGTCTGCGGCCGGTCCGCGGCCGGTCTGCGGCCGGTCCGCGGCCGGTCTTTCGCCGGCCTGCCGCGTGTCTGCCGCCGGTCTGCCGCCGGTCTGCGGCCGGCCTGCGGCCGGTCTTTTGCCGGCCTGCCGCGTGTCTGCCGCCGGTCTGCGGCCGGTCCGCGGCCGGTCTGCGGCCGGTCCGCGGCCGGTCTTTCGCCGGCCTGCCGCGTGTCTGCCGCCGGTCTGCCGCCGGTCTGCGGCCGGTCTGCGGCCGGTCTTTTGCCGGCCTGCCGCGTGTCTGCCGCCGGTCT